>CAMWJM010000100.1 GCA_947174575.1 uncultured Alistipes sp.
ACAGCGTTTATCGAGTGCAATCCGCCGTGTTGAGCCAGATCATATCGCAGTACCTCCGCTCGCAGAAGCGGCTCGTCGTTCCGCAAATGGGGGCTTTCATCGTCAAAGACCCCGACCGGAGCGTGGTGTTTTCGGAGTTCCTGAAGCGCGACGACGGCGTCTTGCGCGGTTTGCTGCGTCAGAACGGCGTCGGCGACCTCGAAGCCGCCGGCGAGATCGATCGCTTCGTCTTCGAGGTGCGGCATGCCCTGCAGCAGGGTGCCGAGTTTCCGCTCGAAGGGTTGGGCGTGCTGAAGCCCGGGCCTAACGGCACGATCGCTTTCGTCTACGACCCGCATGTCGTGGCTTCGGTCTATGGGGCGCAGCCCCAGCAGCCGACCGACGACAAGGCGTCGGAGGTGAAGACTGCGGATGAAAAGTCCGGACCGGTTCCGGCCGTTCGGAAAAAGTCGTCGGACAAGCTCAAGACGCTCTACGACGAACCGAGTCTGTTCGACGACGAGGTGCCGCCGCAGCGCATGTCGTTCCGGCCGCGGCGGCGTGCGCGTTCGGACGAGTACTACGGCAAGTTGTCGCGCCGTCCGGCCATTCAGCCTACGGTCGTCGCTCCGCGCCGCAAGGATCATTTCCTGTGGATCGCGCTCGTCGCCACGGCTATAGCTTTGGCCGCCATAGCTTTCGGTCATTGGTGCGAAACCCGCGACCGCGATACCCTGCCGCTGCGGCCCGTTTCCGAGGCCGAGTCGCCGTACAGTTTCGGCGGCTACTAATTGCGAATGTCATGACAGAGATCACCACCGTCAAACAGCGCTTCGGCATCATCGGCACCTCTCCGCTTCTGGATCGGGCGCTCGACGTGGCGTTGCGCGTGGCGCCCACCGACCTGACGGTGCTGGTCACCGGCGAGAGCGGCGTGGGCAAGGAGTTTTTTCCGCAGGTCATCCATGCTTTTTCGGCCCGCAAACACAATAAATATATCGCCGTCAACTGCGCCGCCATTCCCGAGGGTACGATCGACTCCGAGTTGTTCGGCCACGAGAAGGGGGCTTTCACGGGCGCCTTCGAGGCCCGCAAGGGCTATTTCGAGGAGGCCGACGGCGGCACGATCTTCCTCGACGAGGTGGCCGAGCTGCCGCTCTCGACCCAGGCGCGCCTGCTGCGCGTGCTGCAGACGGGCGAGTTCCTGCGCGTGGGTTCGTCGAAGGTGCAGAAGACCGATGTCCGCGTGGTCGCCGCCACGAACGTCGATTTGCCGCAGGCGATCGCTTCGGGCCGGTTCCGCGAAGATCTCTATTACCGTCTGGGCACCGTGCCCATCGTCGTGCCTGCGCTGCGCGAGCGACCCCAGGATATTCCGCTGCTGTTCCGCAAGTTCGCTTCCGACGTGGCCGTGCAGTACCGCATGCCGGCCGTCACGCTCGACGACGGGGCACGGCAGTTGCTCATGGACTACCATTGGCGGGGCAACATCCGCCAGCTGAAGAACGTGGCCGAGCAGATTTCGGCCATCGAACAGTCGCGCGTGGTCACGGCCGAGATTCTGGGCCGCTATTTGCCCGAGCCGCATGCCGGGGCGCCCATGACTACAGGCGGCATGGCGCCCGACGATGCAATGTCGTCCGAGCGCGAGTTGCTCTACAAGGTGTTGTTCGACATGCGGGCCGACATCAACGACCTGAAACGCATGCTCGGCGAGTTGATGCAGGGCGCGGGTCTGCACCGGCCCGCTGCGGGCGTCGACATCAAGGCGCTGCTGCCCTCGGCGGCTCAAAGCGCCTCCTATGCCGCCGCACCGGCGTCGGACGTGCCGGGCGGAGGCTATGCCCCCGTGTCGGTCTTCGCCGAGAGCGAGGACGTCACCGACGAGCCGGTGCGCGAGATGACCAAGGCCGACATGCAGCGCGAGCAGATCGTGCGGGCCTTGCAGCGCAACAACGGGCGGCGTCGCGAGGCGGCCCGCGAACTGTTCATGTCCGAGCGCACGTTGTATCGCAAGATCAAGGAGTTGGGCATAGAGGAAAATTCATAATTCACAATTCATAGTTCACCGTTGAAAGGATTCCGAATCATATGCGCCGTCGCGCTGCTTGCCGCTTTGAGCGGTTGCGGCGTATCGATCAAATATTCGCTTTCGGGCGCATCGATTCCCGCCGACGCCCGGACATTCTCCGTGGCCTATTTCCCCAACAATGCCACCATGGTGTCGCCCATTTTGAGTTCCACGCTCACCGATGCCTTGGTCGACATGTTTTCGCGCCGCACGCGGTTGATGCAGGTCGACGAGGGCGGCGACTTCGCGTTCGAGGGCGAAATCGTCAACTACACTTCGACCACCGCTTCGGTGTCGAGCGACGACTACGCCCTGCTCAACCGTCTGACGATCACCGTGCGCGTGCGCTTCACCAATGCGCTCGACGAGTCGCAGTCGTGGCCCGGGGGCCGCACGTTCACCGCCTACGAGGATTACGATTCGTCGCTGCTGCTGACCGAGGTCGAGGGCGATCTGATCCCGCAGATCGTCGACAAGCTGGTGACCGACATCTTCATGGCTTCGGCCTCCAACTGGTAAACTTCGGTTTTATGGACAATACTCGTTCGATAGCGCCTTTCGTCGATCCCGAAGCCGCCGCGCGGCTTTCCGCCCGCGAGGCGGACGCATGGGTCGTCCGCTGCAAGTGGTTCGTTCCGGCGCGGGTCGTGCGGCAGATGCGGGTGGGCAAAGCCGATCCGCAACTCGCGCTCATGGCGCCGTGGCGTGCGCAAAGCAGCCTGTTGCAGCGTCCGATCGACATCGCCGCATTGACCGGAGCGCAGGAACCCGCGCCGCGCATCGCTCCTGCGGGCATGGCCGCGATCAGGGCCGAAATGTCGCCCGAACCGCAGTTCGAAATCGTGGCCGAAATCCCTGCCGACCCCTCTGCCGCTCCCGCTCCCGAGGGGCCTTTCGAGATCGTGGCCGAGATACCTGCCGAGCCGGTTTCGGAAGCCGCACCCCGACGCTCTTTCGAGGTCGTCGCCGAAGTTTCGGCCGACGAGCTGATCGATCGTTTTCTCAACGAGAAGGATCTGCGCATCGTGGCCCAGGAGGGCGAACCCGAGTGCGAGGTGCGCACGCGGCCCGAGCTGGATGCTGCCGACGAGGTGGTTTCCGAGCAGCTGGCTTCGATCTATCTGGCCCAGGGGTTGACCGAACAGGCCGCGGAGATTTATCGTAAATTAAGTTTGCTAAATCCCGAAAAAAGTATTTACTTTGCCGAACTTATCCGTCGGATCGAAAACAATAATTAAAATTCAACGAATATGTTATACACGATTTGCATTATTCTGATCCTCCTCGCGAGCATCCTGGTGATCCTCGCCGTGCTGGTGCAGAATCCCAAGAGCGGCATGGCCGCCAACTTCGGTGCGTCGAATCAGGTGATGGGCGTGCGCGAGACGACGAATTTCCTGGAGAAGTTCACCTGGACGATGGCCATCGCCATCGTGGTGTTGAGTCTCGTCGCCACGCTGGCCATGGACAAGGGCCGTGTTTCGGAGAGCAACATGGAGATCGCGAAAGACGCCCAGGCGCTGCAGGAGCATGTGCTGGATTCCGAGCTGCCCGCCATGCCGCAGGCCGATCTGCCGGATGCCGAATAATCTATAAACGAGATGATCGAAAGCCGCGACTCGACGTTGCGGCTTTTTTTATAGCTCTTTGAGTGCCATGCGCACCAGTTCTTCGGTCGTGGCGGCGGGCGAGTTGCGGAGCACGGCGCGCAGCGCTTTGTCGGCCGCTGCCTTGCCGAAGCCCAGCATCGTCAGGGCCGCCAGCGCCTCGTCGGCCCGGGAGTCGTCCGTGGCGACGACACCCTCGCTGCCCAGTCCCGTCAGTTTGCCGCTCAACTCCACGATGATCTTCTGGGCCGTTTTCAGCCCCAGACCTTTCACATTCTTCAGCAACACCGCGTTGCCTGCCGAGATAATGCCCTGCAGTTCGCTCGGCGAGTAGGTCGACAGAATCGTGCGGGCCGTGTTGCCGCCCACGCCCGATACGCCCAGCAGCAACCGGAACAACTCGCGCTCGACCCGCGTAGCAAATCCGTAGAGCAGCTGCGCATCCTCGCGCACGATGTGGTGCACGAAGAGCTTCGCCTGCTCGGCATGCTCGATGGCCGAGTAGGTTTCGAGCGAGATGTTGAGGTAGTAGCCCACGCCCGCCGCGTCGAGCACGGCATAGGTCGGGGTCAGTT
This sequence comes from uncultured Alistipes sp., assembly GCA_947174575.1. Lineage (GTDB taxonomy): Bacteria > Bacteroidota > Bacteroidia > Bacteroidales > Rikenellaceae > Alistipes. The sequence continues at coordinate 4,233 of CAMWJM010000100.1, forward strand.
CGGCTACGGTGCCGTGGATATATTCGTACATGCGGTTAAAATTTGCGGTCTGCCGGGCAAAAATAAAGATTTTTTCTTACCTTTGCGTTTCGAGCAGGAAATAATTCACTAAAAACAGAAATACCGATATGAAGAAATTGCTTTTCATGGCATGGGCCGTCGCTGTCGCTATGACGGCTTGCGGCACGCAGGAGAAACCCGCGGCACCTGTCCCGGAGGGCGACGTGGCCCGGATCGGCGCGAGCGATATCGCCTATGTGCAGGTCGAGGCGGTGTTGGCCGAGAGCGACCTCTATAAAAGCGAGGGCGTAGCGCTTCAGGAGAAGACCCAGAAAGCGCAGAACAGCTGGGCGCAGCGCGAGAAGAACCTCCAGGCCGAAGCCGCCAAGCTGCAGGAGAAGTACCAGAAAGGCTTGATTACGACCAGCGATGCGCAGGCCCAGCAGGAGAGCATCCAGAAGCGGGTGGCCGCCTACCAGAATTCGGCCCAGAAAGAGGCGCAGGCCCTCGAAGAGGAGAATTTCGTATTCTCCAACCGTGCGCAAGACCTCTTGCAGCGTGCCGTGGACGAGATCAACGCCGACGGCAAATACAAACTCATCATCAACGCCTCGGCGCTGATCGATGCCGATACGACGCTCAACATCACGCCGGCCGTCCTGGCCAAGGTCAACGAGCTGTATGCCGCCGACAAGAAAGAGAAGAAAAAGTAGCATCCGCTCCACGATATATCCGCATCGCGGAGCTTATCCGAACGTAACGCGCTGCCCGCACAAGGCGGCGCGTTACTATTTATAATACTTCGCAAAATCTCTTTGCGTCCGAGTCGCTGTGTTTGCCGCCGCAGCCTGCGGGGCACGCGTTTTTTTGCGGGCCTCCGTCGGGGGAGGCGGCGGCCCGCATGGCTCGAAAGCCGATACATGGCCTCGGCAATGCTCAAATAAATTTGGCATTGCGCGCGGCTTTTCGTACCCTTGGCTTACGCCGAAGATACTTGGCCTCGGCAATGCTCAAATAAATTTGGCATTGCGCTCGGCTTTTCGTACCCTTGGCTTACGCCGAAGATACTCGGCCTCGGCAATGCTCAAATAAATTTGGCATTGCGCTCGGCTTTTCGTATCTTTGTCCCATTATGGGTTTCATACCGTTTACATTCATCGATTTCATCGACATCGTTTCGGT
>CAMWJM010000101.1 GCA_947174575.1 uncultured Alistipes sp.
CTCTACGAGAGCGACGATTATATCAAGGACTACTACGCCCTCTATCGCATCTGGAAAGCACTCGACGGCGAGCACTGGTCTTATTCGGGCGAGAGCCTCGCCTCGGGTAGCAACTGGAATTTCAACAAGGACTGCGACCTCTGGGGCGAGCAACCCGGCGTGCACCTCCACTCCAACGGCCGCGTCGCCAGGATCGACATCAGCGAATTCGGCTTCCGCGGCGCCATGCCCGAGGATCTGGGGCAGCTCGACCAGCTGGTCGAGTTGTACCTCGGCACCCACAACGACAAGAATCTGCTCGCCTACGATCCCACCGTCGATCCCGACATGAGTCCGGCGGAGCGTAGCCGCAACCGGATGGAGAACCATCGCAAATACCTCTCGCTGATCCATCCCGCGCCGCAGATGTCCGAGCCTTGCGCCCGGGCCTTGCGCGAGCACGACATCCACATCGCCGCCACGGCGCTCTACGACGCCGGCTATGCCGAACACGAGGTCATCGATCCCCGCTCCGGCAGACAGCTGCGCCCGCGGCCTTTCGACACCTCCCACGGCAAGCTGTGCAACGGTCTGACTTCGCTGCCCGCGTCGATCAAGAACCTCACCAAGCTCGAATACCTCAACATCGCCAACAGCGAGATCGCGAGCCTGCCCGACGAAATGGAGTTCCTGGAGGCCTGCACCGACCTGGAGATCTACAACTGCCCCAATCTCAAGCAGTTCCCCCAGGTACTCGCCCGCATGCCCAAGCTCATCTCGCTCAACATCTCCAACAACAGACAGTGGAGCGAGTACGATCCCGACGGCTTCGTCGCCGGTCTGGCCGCCTTGGCCAGCGGCCCGGCTCGCGAGGAGCTGCAGATTCTCTATTGCACCGACTGCGATCTTACGGTCGTTCCCGACGAGTTCCGGCAGCTGATCCGGCTGGGGCTGCTCGACCTGACCTACAACAAGATCGGCAAGCTGCCCGAGGGCGGCATGCCCGATGTGGCACCCACGCAGCTCCGCCTCGACCACAACCTCATCACCGAGTTTCCCACCACCGACGGCAAGTTCTGCATCATGGACGACATGGAGACTTTCTCCGCGTCGTACAACCTCTTGGAGGAGTTCCCCAATATCTTCGACTCCAAGTCGCGTTACGTCATTTCCGACGTCAACCTCGCCTGCAACAACATCGAGGGGCTGCCCGAGGACTTCCACGGCGTGCTCGTCAACACCCTGACCTTGAGTTTCAACCCCATCGCCGTCTTCCCCAAGCAGCTCTTGAGCGAGACCGAGTCTTACGTCTCCTACCTGCTCATGACCGGGTGCGGCCTCACGGAGATTCCCAAGAACTCGTTCAACGGCAAATATGCGCCGTCGCTCATCTCGCTCGACTTGACCTACAACCAGTTGAAGGAGCTGCCCAACGACTTCATGGCCGAGAAGCTGCCCTACCTCTACGGCATCGACCTCTCCTACAACTCGTTCTCGTCGTTCCCCTACTCGCCGCTCAACGCCGCGTCGCTCACCGTCTACGCCCTTCGCGGACAGCGCGACGCCGAGGGCAACCGCTGCCTGCGCGAGTGGCCCACCGGCATCTACCAGCACACCGGGCTGCGCGGGTTGTTCCTGGGTTCCAACGACCTGCGCAAGATCGAGGACACGATCTCCTACCTGATCTACAACCTCGACATCAGCGACAACCCCAACATCACGTTCGACGCCTCGTCCATCTGCGCCTACTGGCGTGCGGGACTCTATAACCTCATCTACGACAAGACGCAGAACATCGTCAATTGCGACGACATGTTGGAATGACATCGTCGATTGCAACGACATGTCGGAATGACATCGTCGGCTGCAACGACACGTCGGAATAATATATTTTAGCTTATGAAAACCGTAAAATACATAGTCATATGCCTCGCGGCGATCGGTTCGGCCGCTTGTTCCGATCAGGACAAGGCCGTCGGATTCGAGGTCGACCAGCAGCATATCGAGATCGGTGCCGAGGGCGGCACCCGCATCGTGCGCATCGCCTCGGGCGACAACTGGATCGCCACGACCGACGAGCCGTGGCTCACCATCTCGCCCGCCAACGGCCGCGGCTCGGTCGACTGCCGCATCATCATCGACTCGGCCCTGCGCAATACGCCGCGCCACGGCGTGGTGCGCATCCAGAACCAGCAGACCTGGAGCAACCAGGAGATCGACATCGACCAACAGGGCTTCGACTACGCCATCACGCTCGACGAGAGCAGCGTCGCTGTCGACAACTACGCCGAGTTTGGCAAGCGTTACTTCGACGTCAAGGTCAAGACCAACGTCGATTTCGACGTCGTGATCCCCGACAATGCCGGGTGGCTGCGCAACGATGTCAAGTACACCGTCGCGCTCGACCGCGGCATCCGGCCGCGCGAGGTCACCGTGCGTTTCGACTGGAACATCAACTCCGCCCCCATAGAGCGCATCGCCGACATCGTGTTCCGCCCCAAGAGCAGCGTCGAGTTGAGCCGCCACGACAACCTCACCGTCACGCAGGGCGCCGCTCCCAAGATCGAGGAGAACACGCGCCAGGGCGATTCGATCGCACTGCTCGGCATCTGCCGTACGCTCAACGTGGCGCAGGGCTGGGACAGCGCCGGACGCATGGACGACTGGAACGGCGTCGTCCTCTGGGAGGAGGGCATGGAGGGCTACACGCCCGACAAGGCCGGCCGCGTCAAGTCGGCCAACTTCCCGTTCATCATCACGCGCGAGGGTCTGCCTTTCGAGGTGCAGTACCTCACCGCCGCCGAGGAACTCTCTTTCTCCAGCAACTCCAACACGTTCCTCCTCGACCTCGACCCGGGCGACGCCATCACCAAACTCCCGCAGTTGCGGCGTCTGACGCTCTTCGCCTACGGTCTCTCTTCGCTGGGCGAGGAGTTCAAGAACCTCACCAACCTCGAATACCTCGACATCCGGGGCAACAACTTCCAGACCGTGCCGGCGGTTCTCTCGCCCGAGAACCTGCCCTCTTTGCGGGTATTGCTCATGAGCGGCAACCAGCGGAGCCTCATCTACGACTTGAGCAACAACATCGACGAGCGCATCGGCGGTTTCTACGACGAAGAGTCCATTCCGCTCCGCCTGCTCGCCTGGGAGAAGCTCGACACCTTGTCGCTCGGAGTCAACTACTTCCGCGGGTCGCTCCCCACTTTCGAGGACGATCCTTCGTGGCCGCGCTACACCGAGGAGGACATCGCCAATTCGACCAATGCCAAGGGCGTCGACACGCTCCCGCGCGCGCTGATCGGCACCCCCAAGGTGCTGCCCCGCGCCACGATGTTCTCCATCAACCTCAACCGCTTCACCGGTCTGCTGCCCGACTGGCTCCTCTACCACCCCGGTCTCGACTGGTGGATCCCCTCCGTCCTGGTCTTCACCCAGGAGGGCAAGGATGTCGAGGGACGCCTGGCCGGCTTCGACAACGAACCCGCCAACCTCGACTACTACTACAAGTTCTACGAGGGCTGCAAAACGCCCCCTTCCTACAACGACGAAGAGGACGACGACACCTTATAATCATCGACCATGAATACGAAACATATATTTTACGGCATTTTCGCCTCGGCGCTGCTCGCCCTGGCCGCCTGTTCGAAAGAGACGCTTCCGCTTCCCGGCGAGGCGACTCCCTCGCCCGATGCGCCGACCGCCGGCGGCGAGCTGTTCGTCAAGTTCGACCCCTACGTCTGCGAGATCGTCGAATCCGCAGCCACCCGCAGCGGCGAGGCCCTCACCCGCTCGGGTCTCCTGCCGCTCGACGAGGTGCTCGACCTGGTGGGCGGCTACCGACTCGAACGGGTCTTCCCCGTCGACAGCCGCACCGAGGAGCGCACGCGCGAAGCAGGGCTGCATCAGTGGTACCTCGTCCGCTTCTCCGGCGAACATAGCGCCGCCGAAGTCGCCGAGCGGCTTTCGCAGCTGGGCGAGGTGCAGAAAACCAGCCTCAACCGCACCATCCGGCGCGCCTACAACGCCGAGAAGAGGGCCATGCCCTTGAGCGTCGATGCGCTCAGCACCGCCGCGCGCACGCGCACCGAGGCCGGCTATCCCGTCGACGACCCGCTGCTGCCCAGCCAATGGCACCTGATCAACCGCGGCGACCGCTTCGCCCGGACCGGCAAATCGGTCGTCGGCGCCGACGTGCAGTGCGAAGAGGCATGGAAACTCTCGCAGGGCGATCCCTCGATCGTCGTCGCCATCCTCGACGAGGGCATCTGCCTCACGCATCCCGACTTGTGCAACAACCTTTGGGTCAACGAAGGCGAGATCTACCGCTCCGACAAGGATAACGACGGCAACGGCTACGCCGGCGACCTCCACGGCTACAACTTCGTCGCCGAATCCGGCATCATTTCGTGGGACGATGCGGCCGACTCCGGCCACGGCACCCATGTCGCCGGCGTCATCGCTGCCCGCAACGACAACGGCACGGGCATCGCTTCGATCGCCGGCGGTACGGCCGAGCATCCCGGCGTGAGGATCATGTCGTGCCAGATCTTCTCGGGCAACACCGTCAGCAATTCGTTCGCCACGGTCAAGGCCATCAAATACGCCGCCGACAACGGCGCCGTCATTATCCAGTGCAGCTGGGGCTACGCCTCCGGTTCGGCCAACGGCTACGAGTGGGCGCCCATGTTCACCTCCGAGGAGATGTGGGCCGACTACTGCCCCCTCGAAAAGGAGGCCCTCGACTACTTCATCCGCAACGCCGGTTCGCCCAACGGCCCCATCGACGGAGGTCTGGCCATCTTCGCCGGCGGCAACGAGAGCGCCGCCATGGCCGGCTTCCCCGGCGCTGCCGAGGCCTGCATCTCCGTGGCCGCCACCGCTGCCGACTTCACGCCCGCCGTCTACTCCAACTACGGCCCCGGCACCACGATCTCCGCCCCCGGCGGCGACCAGGACTACTACTACGAGTACCTCGGCGACGATGCCGTATACGACACCGACAAGACCTCCTATGTCGACAACAGCCAGCGCGGTTTGAGCGGTTGCGTCCTCTCCACGCTGCCCTACCAGGTCAGCGAGTCGGGCTACGGCTTCATGGAGGGCACCTCCATGGCTTGCCCCCATGTTTCGGGCGTCGCCGCCCTCGGCCTCTCCTACGCCGTGCAGCTGCGCAAGCACTTCACCGCCGAGGAGTTCAAGGCGCTGCTCCACGAGTGCGTCACGCCGATCGACGAGTACCTCCAGGGCAAGAAGCTCTACTACCGCTACGTCGCCGAGCTGGGCTTGAGCCGCGCCATGCAGATGCTCCTGACCAACTACCGGGGACAAATGGGTTCCGGCCAGGTCAATGCCGCCAAGTTGCTCGGCGCCATCTCCGACCAAGGCACCCCGGTGGCATTC
>CAMWJM010000102.1 GCA_947174575.1 uncultured Alistipes sp.
GGGCCGGAATCGCTTGGCGAAGCAATGACCAAAACCGAGTGGTTTCTGGAGAAGAACGGCCGCACGAGGTCTTACGTGATCGTGGCGCGGTTCCTCCTCGCCGCTCTGATCTATGGCTATCGGGCGCTGATCGTCGCTCCGCGCGCCGAGAAGGCCGCCGCGATGATCGCCCAGGCCCAGAGCCTCTTCGAGAGCGAGACGCCCGACTACGAGCTGGCGCTCGCGGGCGATGCCAACGGCGCCGGTTTCCTGGATGTCGTCGAGCAGTTCGGCGGTACTCCCTCGGGCAACCTGGCCAAGCACTATGCCGGCATTTGTTACCTGCGTCTGGGCGATCTGGAGCAGGCAGCCGCCTATCTGGCCAAGTTCTCGCCCGTGTCGGGCATCCCCGGTGCGATCGTCAATGCCCAGAACTACGGTTTGCAGGGCGACGTGGCCGTCGAGCAGCAGAACTACGCCAAGGCCGTGAAGTTCTACAACAAGGCCGTGAAGGCTTCGGACAACAACCTCACCGCCCCCATGTATCTGCGCAAGGCCGCGCTGGCCGAGCAGGCGCAGGGCAATAAGGCTGCAGCTGCGGCTTTGCTGGAGCGGATTCTCGCCTCTTATCCCTCTTCCATGGAGGCGCGCGAAGCCGAGAAGTTGTTGGGCGGCGTAAACTGATCGGGCGACGATGGCCACCCGCAATCACAACCTTTCGAGGTTCGACGCTCCGCTGCCGCCGGCCGACGACATGCGTTTCGGCATCGTCGTGGCCGAGTGGAACCGCGAGGTGACGGAAGCGCTGCTGGAGGGTGCCGTGCGCACCTTGCGCGCTGCCGGATGCTCCGATCTCAACATCCAGATCAAATATGTTCCCGGCACTTTCGAGCTGGCGCTGGGGACGCAGTTCTTCGCCGAGTATACCGATGTCGACGCCGTGATCGCCTTGGGCTGTGTCGTTCGGGGCGATACGCCGCATTTCGACTATGTATGTCAGGGCGTGACGCAAGGGATCACCCAGGTGCAGCTGCAATGGAACATCCCGATCGCGTTCGGCGTTCTGACGGTCGACGACATGCAGCAGGCGCTCGATCGCTGCGGCGGTCGTCTGGGCAACAAGGGCGATGAAGCCGCGGCCGCAGCGATCAACATGGTGAAGCTGCAGATCGACATGGACGCCGCATCGCCCGACCGGGAGCCGGATCGGCGGAACATCAACTGACGAAAAAAGGCGCTGTTTGAACAGCGCCTTTTTTATTCTTTACGGCAAAAATTTTTTTTTCCCCCCCCCGTTTGCAATTTACACCTGGCTAAACTCTTGCAATGTAACTTGGCAGGCTTTCTCTGGAACTTTAGAATATTCCCATGTTGTCCAGGAATACGAGCAGCAGGATCGCCGGGCAGACATAGCGCAGCAGGAAGCGGAAGAGCCGTTCGATGCGGAACGGCAGCTTTCCGTCGTTGGTGATTTGAGCCTGGAGGGCCTTGCGTTCCATGCGCCAGCCTACGAAGATGCTGGTGAAGAAGCCGCCCGCGGGCAGCAGGATGTTGGCTGTCAGATAGTCGAGCGAGTCGAACAGGTTGAGGCCGCAGATGCGCCACGAGTCGAACAGTCCCAGCGACAGCGATGCCAGCGCGGCGAGCGCCATGGTGCCGCCCGTCGTCGTCCAGGCGGCGCCTCGGCGGCTCATGTGCCACTCTTCGTGGAGATAGACCGTGATGACTTCGTGCAGCGAGATCGTGGAGGTGAGCGCCGCGACAACTAACAGCAGGAAGAAGATCGACGACCACACCATGCTCAACGGCATGCTGTTGAAGATGCCCGGCAGGGTGATGAAGACCAGCGACGGCCCCGACGAGGGTTCGATCCCCACGCTGAAGACCGCCGGAAAGATCACGATGCCGGCCAGTACGGCCACTGTCGTGTCGAGGATCGTCACGTGGAACGCCGTATGCCGCAGGTCGGTTTCGGCCTTGAAATACGAGGCATAGGTCACCATGGTGCCGATGCCCAGCGAGAGTGAGAAGAACGCCTGTCCCAGAGCCGTCAGTACGGTCGCGGCGGTAACTTTCGAGAAGTCGGGTTGCAGGAAAAATTTCAATCCTTCGGTGCCGCCCGGCATGAGCAGCGAGTGTATCGCCAGGGCGATGAGGATGATGAACAGCATGGGCATCAACACTTTGGCCGAGCGTTCGATGCCTTTCTGCACACCCATGGCGATGACGAAGTGCGTCGCGGCGATGAAGAGCGACGTGTAGAGGATCGGGCGCCAAGGGTTGCGGATGAAGCGGTCGAACATCGCCGTATACTCGACTGCTGTCGTGTAGCGCGTCAGCTCGCCGGTCACCGAGTGCACCATGTATTCGGCCGTCCAGCCCGAAACCACGAAGTAGAAACCCAGAATCAAGAACGCGGCCAGCACGCCGTTGTACCCCAAAAAACTCCATTTGCGGTCGAGTGTCCGGTAGGCGCCCACGGCATTGCGGTGCGTAGCCCGGCCCACCGAGAATTCGGCGATCATCAACGGCAGTCCCAGAATCAGCACGCACAGCATGTAGATCGCCAGGAACGCCCCGCCGCCGTTGTCGCCCGCCACATAGGGGAAGCGCCAGATATTGCCCAGTCCCACCGAGCTGCCTGCCGCGACGAGTACGGCGCTCAATTTACCGCCCAGAGTGACGCGTTGCGATTGTTTCATAAGACTGATAACTGGCTTGTTATGGAATTTTTGCGTTTTCGGAACTTTTTGCGGCTGTTGCCGGCGACTCGAAAAGCGTGCAGGGCTATTCGGTCGGGGCGAGTCGGGTCGCCGCGATCGTTTCGGCTATGGCGAAATCTTCCGGATAGTCGATGTCCAGCCCCTCGATGCGGTCGACGACCGCCATGTAGGGCTTCTCGCCGATGCGCCGGTGCCGGTGTAGCCAGAGCGTGCGCGGGAAGATGAAGAAAGCGCTCGTCTCCACGTAGACCGGTTCGATGGTCTGTGTGCGGGGAATGTCGTCGAGCGAATAGTTGAGCGGCCGCCCCTCGTACCAGGCGAACGTCTGTATCCGCTCGGCGCTGAACGCCGAATCGTACTCGCCCGACAGCACCTTTTCCAGCGCCCCGTCGATCGTCTGGGGCCGGATGAACGGCGACGTCGCATGCGCCAGCACATAGAGGTCGGCCTCGACCTCGGCTGTAAAGGCGTCGTAGATTTCGCGACCCAGCGTGGTGTCGCGATCCAGCGCTTCGCTGCGGCGAAGGAAGCGCACCTTTTCGGGCAGCAGGGGTTTGATTTGCTCGTCGCTGCAATAGACATATATCTCGTCGATCCGATCGCACTGCTGCAGCGTGTCGAGGATGTGGCGCAAGAGCGGCTTGCCGCCCAACTGCCGCAGGTTTTTGCCCTCGACGCGCTGGCTGTTGAGCCGAATGGGGACGAATGCTACGGTTTTCATCGGATTCATTGTACTAATAGGTTGCAGCCCCGGATTTCGGCGCGGTCGATGCGCCCCTCGATCTCGAACGAGCCGTCGGCCCACACGCGCCCTGCGTCCTGCGTCTCGATGAACGCGCACGACCAGCGGTTGGCCAGGTCGGCGATGTTCAGCCCGCCGCGCGCACCCGCCGGCAGCCGGTCGCAAGGATCGTTGACGTCGCGGGCCGTGACGCGCATCCACGCCGGGCAGCGGAAACGGTTGCCGCCCTGCGAGTAGGCCTGCGAGGTGAGTTCGGCCATGCCGTATTCCGAGTGGATTTCGCTCACACCGAACGCTTTGCAGAGTATTCGGTGGAACTCCTCCTTGGGCAGCTCTTCGCGATAGCCTTTCATGCCGCCCGTCTCCATCACCACCGTGTCGCGCAGCTGCGGGGCGTATTTTTCGGCCAAGTCCAGCAGGGCATAACTTACGCCCAAGAGGATTTTGGGCTTCGGATCGGCCGCCATGTCGCGCAGCAGAGCGTCGTAGTCGTCGAGATAGAAGCCGCCGGAGCCGCAGTCGGCGATCAACCTGTCGGCCATGTAGACCAGCGACGAACCTTTGCGCCGCAGGTAGTTGGGCAGCAGCGCATAGAGACTCCAGCGCGCCGGCTCCCCGTAGAACGTGCGGAACGAAGCGCGGAACGCCTCCTCGTAGAGCGCCAGCGAACGCATCGGATGGCGCGACGGAGTCATCCCCGTGGTGGCGCTCGACGTGAAGACCGCTTCCGGTTCGGCGTCGCCGCAATAGATATGGTGTGTCTTGAACAGCTCGATCGGCAGATAGGGAATATCTTCGAACCGGCGGACCGCAGCGGCGTCGACTTCGATCAGCGACAGATATTCGCGGTAGGGCGGACACTCGGCGGCTTGCCGCCGGAAAAGCTTCAGCGCCGCCGCTTCGAATTCAGCGTCGGTGCGTATCGAGAATATGTCGCAGAATGCAGTCATCGGGGTGCTTCGGTTTCCGAAAAAGGGAGGTTTGCGGTCGTTTACGAAAAATCCATAACCGGAACTTGGTAGTCCCGGTTACGGATCGATTGTCGCGGAAAAATGGTCTATTTCTTGCCCTTCGGGGCGAGCATCATGTTCATCTTCTTGCCGTCGAGCTTGGGCATCATCTCCACTTTGGCGATCTCCTCCAGATCGGTGGCGAAGCGCAGAAGCAGAATCTCGCCCTGCTCCTTGAAGACGATCGAGCGGCCGCGGAAGAAGACATAGGCCTTGACTTTCGCACCCTCCTTGAGGAAGTTCTCCGCGTGCTTGAGCTTGAAGTTGTAGTCGTGATCGTCGGTCTGGGGGCCGAAACGAATCTCCTTGATCGTGACTTTCACCTGGTTGGCTTTCAGCTCCTTGGCTTTTTTCTTCTGCTGGTAGAGGAACTTCTGATAGTCGGCGATGCGGCAGACGGGCGGTTCGGCCTTGGGCGAGATTTCGATCAAGTCCAACTCCATTTCGTCGGCCAGACGCAGGGCCTCGCGGATCGGCAGAACCTGCGGTTGTTCGATGTTTTCGCCCACCACGCGCACCTCGGGAGCGGTGATCTCCGCGTTGATGCGATGGGGATTCTCCTTCACGGGCGGTCTGCGCCCGGCGATGCGGTTGCCGGCTGCCGGTTTCGGCCGGTTGTTCCCGGGGTTGAACGGCCTCGGCGGGAACGGTTTCGGTGCTGCGATAGTTGTAAGTATTAGTTGTGTTACAATGGGTTGCGGCCTGCGGCCGTTTCCGTTACTCTTTGTGCAGTTTGTTGGCTTCGGTTTCGGCTTTCACCTCGGCGGCGATGCGGGTGCAGAACGTCTCCATGGTCATCTGGCCTTGGTCGCCTTCGCCTTGGGCACGTACCGACACGAGACCCTCGGCCGCCTCCTTTTCGCCCACTATCAAG
>CAMWJM010000103.1 GCA_947174575.1 uncultured Alistipes sp.
GGAGATGGCTCGTCTCCATTTCCACTTGTTTGATCCATGACAAAGCGTATATTTTATTTTTTATTCGCATTCCTATTGACCTCATGTATGGGGTATGGTCCCATCGACGAGGAAACGTTTTATATAGACGGCAATTTCGGTGACGGAAGCGAGGTTACAGGCAAGGGGTTGTTCATTACCAACGAGGGGAACTTCATGTACGGCAATGCGTCGTTATCCTACTACGATCCCGAAACGAAACGGGTGGAGAACGAGGTATTCGCCCGTGCCAATGCCCAGAAATTAGGCGACGTGGCGCAGTCGATGACCATGCACGGCGGTCTGGGCTGGATTGTAGTGAACAACTCGGGCGTCATCTTCGCCATCGACCCCAATACGTTCAAGGAGGTGGGACGTATTACGGGTTTTACCTCGCCGAGATACATTCATTTCCTATCGGACGAAAAAGCCTATGTGACGCAGATATGGGATCCGCGCATCTATATCGTCAATCCCAAGACCTACCAGATTACAGGGTACGTCGAGACAGACATGGACTACGAATCGGGTTCTACGGAGCAGATGGTGCAATACGGCAAATACGTCTTTACAAATTGCTGGTCGTACCAGAACCGTATTCTGAAAATCGACACTGAAACTGATGAGGTTGTCGATGAACTGGTCGTGGGTATCCAACCCACCTCGCTGGTAATGGATTGCAACAATAAGATGTGGACGATTACCGACGGCGGTTACGAAGGATCGCCCTACGGGCACGAGGCGCCGTCGCTCTATCGCATCGACGCCGAGACGTTCAAAATCGAAAAGCAGTTCAAGTTCAAGTTCGGCGACTGGCCCTCGGAGGTGCAGCTGAACGGAACGAAAGACAAGGTCTACTGGCTCAACAATTCGGTTTGGTGCATGGGTGTGACAGCCGATCGTGTGCCGGTAAAACCGTTTCTCGAATATCATAACACACTTTACTACGGATTGACTATCAATCCCGTAAACGGCGACGTCTATATCGCCGATGCCATCGACTACGTGCAGAACGGCGTGGTGCTGCGCTATTCGGCCGAGGGCGAGTTGCTCGACACTTTTACCGTCGGCATCATTCCGGGAGCTTTTTGCTGGAGATAAAAATCATCGGATTATGAAAAAACTTTACACTCTCTTTTTGATTACGGTCTTTCTTGCGGGATGCAACAAGGACGGGCAGGTCGAAATCGACCAGCCGATGACGCCGCAAATCACGCTCGACAGCGAGGATGGAATCTATACGGTAAAAGTCGGCCGCGAACTGACCATCGCCCCAACGGTGCAGTATGCAGAAAACGCCCTTTTCTCGTGGACGTTGGACGGGAAACTGCTCTCCACGGAACCGACATTGACCCATACATGGAGCGAAGCGGCCGAAGTGTACGTAATGTTCACGGTGCAGAACGAAAACGGCAAGGCCGAAGAGGAGTTGAAAGTGGTGGTGTTGGAGATGGCTCCACCGGTCATTTCGCTGGCTCTGCCGTCAAAAGGGTTGAAGGTACTGCAAAACACGGACTACATCTTTACACCCGATATTCAGAACTCCGATTTGGAGGAGTTTCGATGCGAATGGCTGCGCGAGGGCGAGGTCGTGTCCGAAAGCGTAACCTATACGTTCAACGAGGCGGAGCTTGGCACCTATACGGTTGTTTGCCACGCTTCGAATATCGACGGCGAGACGACGAAAGAGATTACGCTCGAAGTCGTGGACGAACTCCCTTACGAAGTTTTCTTCCACACACAATCCATCTTCCGGACATCGACGGACCGCTATGTTTATATCGGCACGCCGATCTTCCTCGAACCGCAGCTCTCCTATTTCGACAATCCGCAGTTTGTATGGAGCGTGGACGGCGAGACGGTTCCCGATGCCGTAGCGCGCATGTTCCGGTACACACCGACTGAAGCGGGAGAGCATATCGTCCGGGTTACGGTAAGCGAAGCGAAGCAGCAGGCCAAACAACTTACCCGCAACATTATCCGTGCCGAAACGGCGTTCACGGCCGAGGTAAAGGTTACCTGCGTCGATGCTGCGCAAGAGGACCGCTACCGTCCGGCCACGGGAGACAGTTCTCCGCTGTGGAACAAGGTATGGGAATATACACCTGCTCCGGGACAGTTCGTCGGCGAGATGAAGACGGGCGGGTTCGACGGCACGGAGACGACGCAGGAGGCAGCTGTAGCTTATGCCGAGGGGCGTCTGAAAGAGAAGATATGGGTGTCGCTTGGTGCTTTCGGCGGCTACATCGTCGTAGGCTTCGACCATAGTATCCCCAAACGGGCGACGGCAGAGGGCGAATACGACTTCACGATTCAGGGCAACGCTTTCGACGGATCGTCGGAACCGGGTATCGTTTGGGTTATGCAGGACATCAATAAAAACGGCGAGCCCGATGACGAGTGGTACGAACTGCGCGGCAGCGACACGGATAAGGAGGGGACTATTCAGAATTATGCTGTCACTTATTATCGTCCCGCCGGCAAACAGATGGACGTGCAGTGGACCGATTCGGAGGGCAAATCGGGGTGCATCGATTACCTGATTACTTACCATCAGCAGGATTATTACTATCCTGCTTGGATCAAATCGGATACCTACACTCTTTACGGAACCCGTCTGGCTCCGAACAATGTGCAGGACCCGACCACTGGATACTGGGATAATCAATCCTATGGCTGGGGGTATGTCGACAATTTCAGCGAAACAGACAACCTCGGCGGCGACGTGGTAGACGGCAGCGGCCAGACCAATGGCTTCCGCATCGCCAATGCCATGTATCGTGACGGCACGCCGGTCGATCTCCAATACGTGGACTTCATCAAGATTCAGACGGGCGTGCAGGTCAAGAGCGGCTGGCTCGGAGAGGTCTCGACGGAGGTATTCTCTTTCTCGGATTTGTCCGTTGCGCCCGATAACGAAAACAATAAATAACCAGAAACTATATAAAATTATGAATTTGAAAAAAATGCTATTGTTGGTCACCGTCGGTTTTCTGATGTTGGCCGGTTGCAGCGATGACGATCCGATCAATCCGATTCCTGAAGATGCGGACGACAACTTCATCACATCGGTGGTGCTGACCGTCGGCGAAACCTCCTATGCTGCGGCGATCGAAGGGAACGACATTACCGTAACGGTTCCCTACAACGTATCGCTCGACGGTGCTGCGGCCGAATTCAAGTACACGCCGTCGGCGACGATCATGCCCGATCCGGCCGAAATCACCGATTGGAATACCGAACGTCAGTTCCGCGTGACCTCCTACAACGGTCGGACAAACGACTACAAATACCTCGTCGTAAAAGACGATATCCGCGAAGAGGGCGATGTCGTGCTTAAAACCGATGCCGAGGTCAAGGCATTCGCCGACAAAGGCGTGACGATCATCAAGGGCGACCTTATCGTCGGCGAGGCGAGCGGAGACAACTCCGTGACAAACATCGAGGCGCTTTCGGCACTCACGCAGGTCGAAGGCGACATCGTCATCAACGACACCTATAAGGGCACGACACTGGACGGTCTGGAAAATGTTGTGAAGATCGGCGGCCTGCACATCGGCTCGACCGAGGCGGCATCTACCGCTCCCGAACTCTACTATGCGAGCCTCCGATCGCTCGAAGAGATTGCGGGCGACATAACGATATGCAACGACAAATTGCAGTGGTTCGAAGCCGAGAAACTGACGGCAATCGGCGGTTCGCTGGTCATACGCTCGGCGGCGCTTACGTCGGTAACGACGCCCGCTTTGGCGACAGTCGGCAGCGATTTCGAGTTGCAGGGCTCGAACGAGGAGAAGGCAGGCGGCGATATGACTATTGTCGAGATGAAAGCACTTGCATCTGTCGGCGGTAAAATCAACATCAAGAACTTTGCGAAACTCAACGCCGTGAAATTCGAAGCGCTGACTTCGGCCGGAGCTGTGCTGTTGCCGACGATTCCATACGAGTTCGAGACGATTTCGTTGCCCGTGCTTTCCGAGGTGGGCGGCGACATTCAGCTTATCGCCAACACCGACGCCACCTCTATCGGCGGCATGGCGATGAATACGGGCGTCAAGACCATCGACATGAACTCTCTGTCGGAAGTGGACGGCACGATCGTCCTCTCTGCGTTCGCAGAACTTCGCGAGATACCTTCTCTGAACGGAATCAAGGTAAAAGGCATCGAGCTTGTCAACTTAAGTAAAGTGCCCGATCCGCTGAATCTTTCCCAAACGACTTTCTCGGGCGGTGGCCGGCTCCTGCTTACCAACATGAATCTTATTGCAATGCTTACGTTGCCTGTGCAGGCTGATGTAACGCTCGAACTGCGGTACAACAAACTATTGGGCAAGGTTGATGGCGTCGAAGAGCTTGCAGGACTCGTTTATGTACCCGGAACGGACTGCTCGTTCTCTTCGCTGAAGAGTGTCCGGGGCGATGTTTCGTTCAGTAACGGTCCTCACACGACGATCTCTACGCCCCAGCTCGAAAAGGTCGGCGGCAACCTGTTGAACGATGTCGAAAAGATCGGTTATCCGAAACTTATCGAAGTAGGTGGTTATCTGGCCGTAAGCGACAACGTCAGCGACGATAGCGGAACGGCGTGCGACTTCTGCGTCCTGCGCAAGATCGGCGGCCAGCTTTACTTCGACAGTACCAATATTTACGCAGCTATCGATATGCCGGAATTGGAGGAGATCGGTACGGCCGCCGATCCGGCATACTACAAGGCGGGGGCGAACGATAAGTATTACAAGGAAGCCCTGTACGGCTCCTGCGCGCTTACAAGCTACGATGGTCTGCATCTTCCTAAACTGCGGAAGATCGGCGGCGCCGGCTTTACCCTCGACCTCGGGCTGGGCGGCGGCATGTCGTATTTGGACGAGCTGTCACTGCCTTTACTCGAAGAGGTGGATGGGATTTTCCAGATCCACCAAAACGGTCCGGGAATGACACCGGCCGCCCCTCTGGAACGAATCGCACTTCCTGTCATCGCAAAGATCGGATCCGTACATATCGAAGGGTGTTCGGTTACGGATTTCAGTGCCTTTGCACCTGTTGTCGGACAATTATCGGACGAAACATGGTTCGTCCACGAGGATTGTTCCTATAGTCCGACATGGCAGGACATGAAGAACGGGAAATACAAGAAAGAATAACCATTTCGAAAACCGTCTGCGACCTTTACGGGCCGTAGGCGGTTTACTTTCCTTATGAAGAAACTGACGGCATTCCTATTCGCCTTGCTTCTCGGATTCTCCGGCTTCGCGCAGGAGCGGCCGGACGAGCGGCCGGGCGTTCCGGACTCGGGCAAGGAGTGGTGGA
>CAMWJM010000104.1 GCA_947174575.1 uncultured Alistipes sp.
GCTGAGGAAAGCGTCGAGCATGGCGACCGCCTCGTCGTTGGAGACGAAGCGGGCGGGAAAGACGATGACGTTGGCGTCGTTGTGCCGGCGGATGAGCGTGGCGACCTCGGTATTCCAGCACAGGCCGGCGCGGATGCCCCGATGCTTGTTGAGCGTCATGGCCATACCCTCGCCCGAGCCGCAGAGACCGATGCCCCGTTCCAGCTCACCGCTTTCGATCGCCGCAGCCAGAGGATGCGCGAAATCTGCGTAGTCGACGCTTTCGGGCGAGTGGGTGCCGAAGTCGAGCACTTCGTAGCCCAGGGCGTCGAGGTAGCCCACCAGAAACTCTTTCATTTCGTAGCCCGCATGGTCGCAGGCGATGCCGATCTTTTTCATAACTTTAATACTGCTTCAAAAAGTGTTCCGCGACGGCGATCGGCAGACCGGCTGCGGCGCCGACGCACAGGGAAAGCATGAAATGGGACATGGACTGAATGTTTTACTTCGCCGCCCGCTTGCGGTCGACTTCGTGCAGCAGGATCTTCCTTAGACGCATGGCGTTGGGCGTCACCTCCACATATTCGTCTTCCTTGATGTATTCGAGCGCCTCTTCGAGCGTGAAGACCTTGGCCGGCACGATCACCGCCTTGTCGTCCGACCCCGAAGCGCGCATGTTGGTGAGCTGCTTCGACTTGGTGACGTTGACCGTGATGTCGTTCTGCCGCGTATGCTCGCCGATCACCTGACCCTCGTAGACTTGATCCATGGGGTCGATGAAGAAGCGTCCGCGATCCTGCAGCTTGTCGATCGAGTAGGCGTAGGCGGTGCCCGTTTCGCCCGAGATGATCGAGCCGTTGGTGCGCATTTCGATCTCGCCTATCCAGGGTTCGAAACCCTTGAGGCGGTGGGTCATAATCGCTTCGCCGGCCGTGGCCGTGAGCATGTTGGAGCGCAGGCCGATGATGCCGCGCGAGGGGATCGAGAACTCCAGCCGCACGCGGTCGCCGTTGGACTCCATGTTGGTGAGTGTGCCCTTGCGCTTGGTCGTCAGCTCGATGACCGTACCCGAGTGTTCCTCGGGGCAGTCGACGGTCATCTCCTCTATAGGTTCGCATTTCTTGCCGTCGATCTCTTTGGTGATGACCCGCGGCTGGCCCACCTGCAGCTCATAGCCCTCGCGGCGCATGGTCTCGATCAAGACCGAGAGGTGCAGCACGCCGCGCCCGAAGACGTTGAACGAGTCGGCCGACGGCCCCGGCGTCACGCGCAGGGCGAGGTTCTTCTCCAACTCGCGGTCGAGGCGATCCTTGATGTGGCGCGAGGTCACATATTTGCCGTCCTTGCCGAAGAAAGGCGAGTTGTTGATCGTGAAGAGCATCGACATGGTGGGCTCGTCGATGGCGATGGGCGGCAGGGGTTCGGGATTCTCGAAGTCGCAGATCGTGTCGCCGATCTCGAAACCCTCGATGCCCGTGATGGCGCAGATTTCGCCGCAGGGCACCTCGTCGACCTTCTTTTTGCCCAGGCCCTCGAAGATCATCAACTCCTTGATCTTGGTCTTCTGCATCGTCGCGCCGTCGCGCTTGGCGAGGGTCACGTTCTGCCCGGCCCGGAGCGAGCCGCGCGTGACCTTGCCCACGGCGATGCGGCCCGTGTAGGTCGAATATTCGAGCGAGGTGACGAGCATCTGGGGCGTACCCTCCACCGTCGCCGGCTCGGGGATTTCGTCGATGATCGCATCCAACAGCGGCACGATCGAGTCGGTCGGTTCGTTCCACTTGTGCGACATCCAGCCCTGTTTGGCCGAGCCGTAGATCGTCTTGTAGTCGAGCTGCTCCTCGGTGGCGTCGAGCGAGAACATCAGATCGAAAACCTGCTCGTTGACCACCTCGGGGCGGCAGTTGGGTTTGTCGACTTTGTTGACCACCACGATAGGCTTCTTGCCCAGCGCGAGGGCTTTTTGCAGCACGAACCGCGTCTGCGGCATGGTGCCCTCGAACGCGTCGACCAGCAGCAGTACGCCGTCGCACATGTTCAGCACGCGCTCGACTTCGCCGCCGAAGTCGGCATGGCCCGGGGTATCGATGATGTTGATCTTGTAGTCCTTATAGATCACCGAAACGTTCTTCGAGAGGATCGTGATGCCTCGTTCGCGCTCCAGATCGTTGTTGTCCAGTATGAGTTCGCCGCTCTGCTTGGCGTTGTCGCGCAGAATGTGGCCGGCCAGAATCATCTTGTCGACGAGCGTGGTCTTGCCGTGGTCGACGTGGGCGATGATGGCGATGTTGCGCAGTTTTTGCATAGAAGTGTGTTTTGTGGTGCAAAGGTAGCAAAATCCGGGTAAATTATGCTAAATTTGTCCGTTTCTTAAAAAATTTCGGAACGCATGACTCCTGCCTTCCGCATCCGCGACGAAAGCGGAATCTACATAGGCCCCGCGGCCGATCTGCTATCCGGGCTGCTGCCCGAGGGAAAGCGCGTGGTGGCGCTCTGCGACGCGACGACGGAAAAGCTCTGCCGCCCGCTGCTGGAACCCTACGAACGGGTGCTGATCGGCACGGGCGAGAGTATCAAGACCTTGCAGACCGTGGAGACGGTCTACCGCCGCTTCATCGAGTTGGGCGTCGACCGCCGGACGTTCGTGCTGGCCGTGGGCGGCGGCATCGTCACCGATGTCGCGGGATTCGCCGCCGCGACCTACATGCGCGGATTGGAGTTCGGGTTCGTCTCCACGACCCTTTTGGGACAGGTCGACGCTTCGGTCGGCGGCAAGAACGGGGTGAACATCGACGGGTATAAGAACATGGTCGGGACGTTCGCCCAGCCGCGCTTCGTGATCTGCGACCCGGCGCTGCTGCGTACGTTGCCCGACCGCGAGTTCCGGGCCGGTCTGGCCGAAGCGGTCAAATCGGCCGTGATAGCCGATGCCGACCTTTTCGCGCGGCTGGAGCGCAGCTCGCTGGCCGAATTGCGGGCCGACACCGACCTGCTGTCCGATGCGGTTTCGGCCTCGATCCGCGTCAAGGCCGACATCGTGGAGCGCGACGAACGCGAGAGCGGCGAGCGGCGCAAACTCAATCTGGGCCACACGCTGGCCCACGCCATCGAAAAATGCTCGTCGCAGATGAACCATGGCGAGGCCGTGGCCGTCGGCATGGCGATGATCGCCGATGTCGCGGTGGGGGAGGGCGTGTTGTCCGCCGCCGACCGCGATCGCATCGTGGCACTGCTGTGTCGGTTGGGGTTCGATCTCGTGCCGCCGGTGCCGGTCGCGCAGCTGCTCGCCGAAGTCGGCAAGGACAAGAAGCGCGAGGACGACATGCTGCGGATCGTGCTGCCCGTGGGGATCGGCGACTGCGAAGTGCGCCCCATGAGCATAGAGGAGTTCAAGTCTAAAGTAAAGTAGCTCCGGCCGCCTTTGCGCATCTCCGACAGATCGGGTTCATAGTCGTCGGGAGCGCGATATTTCCGCTTTTTCGGTTTATTCGATTTCGAGCGCGTGGAGCTGTTCGGCATAGGCGTCCCAGTCGGCGATCGGCCGTCGGGCGACACCCGACTCCACCGCAGCCCGGGCTACGGCTGTGGCGACATGTCCCAATAGCCGCGGATCGAGCGGTTTGGGGATGAAATAGTCGCGCCCGAACTCCAGTTTTTCGATGCCATAGGCCCGCAGGACATGTTCCGGCACGGGTTGGCGGGCCAGTTCGGCCAGCGCCAGCGCCGCGGCCCGCATCATGGCGTCGTCGATCTTCGTAGCCTGCACGTCGAGTGCCCCGCGGAAGAGAAACGGGAACCCCAGCACGTTGTTGACCTGGTTGGGGTAGTCGGAGCGCCCCGTCGCGAAGATGATGTCGGGACGCGAGCGCATGGCCGCGTCGTAGGCGATTTCGGGATCGGGATTGGCCAGCGCCAGCACGATCGGATTGTCGGCCATCGTGCGGATCATCGTCGGGGTCAGGACGTCGGCTTTCGATACGCCGAGGAACAGATCGGCGCCATGGAGCGCCTCGGCGAGGGTCGTCATGCGGCGCGAAGTGGCGAACTCGCGTTTTTGCGGGTTCAGGTCGTCGCGGTAGCGGGTTACCACGCCCCGGCTGTCGCACAGGACGATCTGCTCGCGCGGCACACCCAGCGCGAGATACATCCGCGCACAAGCTATGGCAGCCGCTCCGGCGCCGTTGATGACGATGCGCAGCGCGTCGAGGCTTTTGCCGGCGATCTTCGCCCCGTTGATCGAAGCGGCCGCGACGATGATCGCCGTGCCGTGCTGGTCGTCGTGCATCACGGGGATGTCCAGCTCCGCGCGCAGCCGTTCGTCGATTTCGAAACACTCCGGAGCCTTGATATCTTCCAGATTGATGCCCCCGAATGTCGGGGCGAGTGCTTTGACGATGCGGACGAATGCTTCGGGGTCGTGCTCGTCGATTTCGATGTCGAACGCATCGATGCCGGCGAAGCGCTTGAAAAGCATGCTCTTACCCTCCATGACGGGTTTCGAGGCCAACGCGCCGATATTGCCCAGCCCCAGCACGGCCGAGCCGTCGGAGACGACGGCCACCAGATTGCCTTTGCCCGTGTAGCGGTAGGCGGCCGCCGGATCGGCAGCAATGGCGCGCGCCGGAGCCGCCACACCGGGCGAGTAGGCCAGCGCCAGATCGTGTTGCGTGCGGCCCGGTTTGGTCGGACAGATGCCGATTTTGCCGGGGTGCCCCTCGCTGTGGTAGCGCAGGGCCTCGAGTTCGAGGGTCGAATCCATGGTCGGACGGTTTTGCCCTCGTTCGGAACAAATACCGCGCCCTATTTCATCGTGGCGACGAGCGGTTTCTTGTCGATGCTGTTGGGGAAAAGAAACTCCGGCATGCCGAGCGCCATGCCTGCGTGGATCGTTCCCTCGATGCCGAGACGGCGGGCCAACCTCTTCTTTTTGTCGGCGTTATAGGCCGTCAGCACGAAGCCGGTGTAGATCTGGCTCACGCCCAGCGCTTCGGCCATAAGCGAACCGTTCTGGTAGGCCAGCTGGCAGTCGATCGCGCCGAAGCGGTTGTCGGACGGAGTGTGGATGAAGATCAACGCCGTAGCGCCGCGCAAAACGCGGTCGCGGCCGTGCTGTTCGTATTCGTCGATAAGACGGCGGAATGTCTGCCTATACCGGTCGGCACCTTTCACCGCCTTGCGGACGAGCGCGCCCAGCACCGGCATCTCCAGGAGGCGCAGCATGCGGCGGCAGAAGCCGAGCGTCTGTTCGACCACGAAACGCAGGTCGGCCGGGTCGGTGAGTACCGTGAACTCCACCTGCTGTATGTTGCTGGCCGTAGGAGCCGTGTGCGCG
>CAMWJM010000105.1 GCA_947174575.1 uncultured Alistipes sp.
CAGTGTTCGAGCTGGTGGAGAAGCTGCAAGCCGAACGCCGCTACGACGAAGTGATCTACACCTCGCCCGACGGCGCCCGCTACGACCAGCATGAAGCCAACCGCCTCTCGACGCTCGACAACATCATCATCCTCTGCGGCCACTACAAGGGCATCGACCACCGCATCCGCGAGCACCTCGTCACACGCGAAATCTCGATCGGCGACTACGTGCTCACGGGCGGCGAGCTGGCGGCCTGCATCATCGCCGACTCGGTGGTGCGGCTCGTCCCGGGAGCCATAGGCGACGAAGCGTCGGCCCTGACCGACTCGTTTCAGGACAACCTGCTGGCTCCGCCGGTCTACACGCGGCCGGCCGAGTTCCGGGGGTGGCGCGTGCCCGACGTGCTGCTCTCGGGCAACTTCGCCGAAATAGCCGCGTGGCAGGAAGAGCAAGCCTACGAACGAACGGTACGCTTAAGGCCCGACCTGTTGGAAAATGAAAAATGAAGAGTGAAAAATTAAAAATCGGGAGTTTGTCGCCCTATTTTTCGCGGGCCGGAGCCAGCGGAGTGAGCAACAGAATTGCGAGCCTCCGCAGGGCGGGGCTGCTGCTCGCACCGGCTTCGCCGGACTTTGACGCACAACAGATTCTGAATTTTTCATTTTTAATTCTTAATTAAGACAATGAAATTTTTTCTTCTTGCCGGCGAGCCGTCGGGCGATCTGCATGGCGCCAATCTGATCGAGGGGTTGAAAAAGGCCGATCCCGGGGCGGAGTTCCGGTTCTGGGGCGGCGACCGCATGGCAGCGGCAGGCGGCGCGGAGAACCTCCGGAAGCATTATCGCGAAACCTCGTTCTTCGGCATCGTGCAGGTGCTCAAGAACCTGCGCACGATCCGGCGCCAGATGCGCGAATGCCAGACCGAAGTCGCGGCGTTCGCTCCCGATGTGTTGATCCTCATAGACTATCCCGGTTTCAATATGAAGATGGCCCGCTGGGCCAAGGAGCACGGCATCCGCACCTACTACTACATCGCCCCCAAGGTGTGGGCCTGGCGCGAGTGGCGCATCGAAGCGATCCGCAAGTATGTCGACCGGCTGTTCATCATCTTCCCGTTCGAGCGCGACTATTTTTCCCACAAGGGCATCGAACCCGTTTTCGAGGGCAATCCGCTGGTCGATGCGCTCGAAGTCCGTCGGGCCGAACTTCCCTCGGGCGAAGAGTTTCGCCGCCGGCACGGGTTGGACGAGCGGCCGATCGTGGCGCTGGTGGCCGGGAGCCGCCGCGGCGAAATCCGCGACAACCTACCTCTCATGGCGCGGCTGGCGAAGCGTTTTCCCGGGCATCAGTTCGTCGTCACGGCGGTGCCGTGGCTCGAAAAATCGCTCTACGACCGCTATATGGCCGGCAGCGACCTGCGCTATGTCTGCGACCAAACCTACGAAACGCTCCACGCAGCCGAGGCGGCCGTGGTGACCTCGGGTACGGCGACGCTCGAAACGGCGCTCCTGGGCATTCCCGAAGTGGTGGTCTACCGTACGCTGTGGTTTCAGGTGAAGCTGCAGCCCTATGTACTCAAGATTCCGTGGGTGTCGCTCGTCAACCTCAACCTCGGGCGCGAAGCCGTCGCCGAGATCATCCAGTCCGACCTGTCGGTCGAGCGGGCCGAACGCGAACTGCGGGCTATAATTGCCGGGGGCGCAAAGCGCGAACGGATGCTGCGCGACTTCGACGAGCTGCGCACCACGATCGGCGGTCCCGGCGCCAGCGAACGATTCGCACAGCGCATGGTGGAAGAGCTGAAAAATTCACAATTCACAATTCACAATTCATAACTTTAACCCCGTGTTCAGCGGAGCCTTTTCTCCATGAAAATTATTTGTATAGGAAGAAATTATGCCGCGCATGCCGAGGAGTTGCACCATGACACCGGGTTGGCAGCAGGAAATGGCGCAGCACCCCATGCGTCCGGTGCAACTGCGGCCCCAGGCGGTATGGCTGCCGAGCCGATCTGGTTTCTGAAGCCCGACACGGCGTTGCTGCGCAACAACGACCCGTTCTACATCCCGGCCTTTTCGCAGGAGGTGCACTACGAGTGCGAATTGGTGGTGCGCATCGACCGCGTGGGCCGCTCGATTTCGGAGAAGTTCGCCCACCGCTACTACAACGAGGTGGGTCTCGGCATCGACTTCACGGCCCGCGATCTCCAGCGCGAAGCGATCGCGCAGGGGCTGCCCTGGGAACGGGCCAAGGCGTTCGACCGCTCGGCGGCGCTCTCGCCCCGCTTCATCCCGCTGTCGGAGTTGGGCGGCGACGTGCAGAACCTCCGCTTCGAACTCTGCGTCGACGGCGAAATCCGCCAGCAGGGATATACAGGCGACATGCTTTTCACCGTCGACCGCATCATCGCCGCCGTGTCGCAGTACACCACCCTGCGCATGGGCGACCTCCTTTTCACCGGCACCCCGGCCGGCGTCGGCCCCGTGGCCCCAGGCAACTGCCTCACCGCCACGCTCGAAGGCCGCGAACTGCTGAATTTCGACATTAAATAGATATGTTGTTGCACGAAAAACTGCGTCCTTACCGTCTTTTGCTGGCTTCGCAGTCGCCGCGGCGGCGCGAGCTGATGAGCGGCTGCGGACTGCCCTACGAGCTGGCGCCGAAGTACGATTGCGAGGAGGTATATCCCGACCGGCTCGCTGCCGAGGAGGTGCCGGGCTACCTCTCGCAGCTCAAGAGCGAAGCCTATCCCATGCCGCTGGCCCCCGGCGACATCCTGCTGACCGCCGATACGGTCGTGGTGCTCGACGGGCGCGTGCTGGGCAAACCCCGCGACCGCGACGAGGCATTCGCCATGCTGCGTGACCTCGCGGGGCGGCGGCACACCGTGGTCTCGGGCGTCACGTTCCGCAGCACGACGTGCAGACATACGTTTTCGGTCTGCTCCGACGTGTGGTTCCGAGACCTTTCCGACGAAGAAATCGCTTACTATCTGGATCGTTGCCGCCCCTACGACAAGGCCGGCAGCTACGGCATCCAGGAGTGGATCGGCTATGCCGCGATCGAGCGCATCGACGGCTCGTTCTACAACGTCATGGGGCTGCCGATCCAGCGCGTATACACCGAACTCGAAACATTCATCGACACACTCTGAAATCATGAAACGCTTTTTACCCGCTCTCCTCGCTCTGCTGTCGCTCGGCTCCGCCCGGGCCGACGAGGGCATGTGGCTCCCGAGCCTCATTTCGCAGCGCATCCGCGACATGCGCGCCAAGGGCTTCCGGCTCACGGCCGAAGACATCTATTCGATCAACAAGGCTTCGATGAAAGATGCCGTAGTGCTTTTCGACGGCGGTTGCACGGGCGAGGTAGTTTCGCCCGAGGGGCTGCTGCTGACCAACCACCACTGCGGCTACGATGCCATACAGAGCCATTCGTCGGTCGAAAACGACTATCTCACGCACGGATTCTGGGCGCGGTCGCGAACCGAGGAGCTGCCCAACAAGCGGCTGAACGTCAAGTTTCTCGTCCGCATGGAGGAGGTGACCGACCGCCTGGCTGCCGGCGAAACGGCCGAGGAGATCATCGGCCGAGCCGAAGCCGAGGGCACGGGCTACAAGGCGCAGATCGAACAGATGTACTACGGCAACCAGCAGTTCCTGTTCCTCTACGAGCAGTTCGACGACGTGCGTCTGGTGGCGGCTCCGCCTTCGTCGATCGGCAAGTTCGGCGGCGACACCGACAACTGGATCTGGCCCCGCCACACGGGCGACTTCTCCGTGTTCCGCATCTATGCCGGCCCCGACAACAAACCCGCGGCCTACTCGCCCGACAATGTGCCCTACAAGCCGAAAAAACATTTCGCGATCTCGACGAAAGGGGTCGGCGAGGGCGACTTCACCATGATCTACGGCTTCCCGGGCAACACGCAGCAGTATATCGTCTCCGATGTGGTGCGGTATATCGCCGAGACGTCCGACCCCATGAAGATCGCCATACGCTCCGGACGCCTCGACATCATCTCCGCCGCTCAGGAGAGCGACCCGGCGCTGCGCATCCACTACGCTGCCAAACACGCCTCGATCGCCAACGCCTGGAAGAAGTGGCAGGGCGAAGTGCTGGGTATCGAGCGCCTGGGCACGTATGCCAAGAAGCTGGAGTCGGAACGCCGGTTCATCGAAGCGACGGGCGACGCCGGAGTGCTGGAAGCATTGCGTACGGAATTCGCCCGGGCGCTGCCTTACTACTATACGCGCGAGCTGCTGTCCGAAACGCTCCTCACTCTCGCCTACAACTACACCGACGAGGAGAAAGCCGATCCGATCTTCGCCAAGCGCCGATCCGTCGAACGCGACCTCTACCGACTGGCGTTCGCCGAATATGCCGCCCGCAACACGCAGCTGCCCATGATCCCCGAAGTCGCGACGGGAATTGAGCAGTCCGGCTCGCCCGAAGCCTATGCCGACCATATCTTCTCGCTGGCCGTCGCCGACCCGAAAAACAAAGAACTCGCAGCGCTGAAAAAAGGGATAGGTGCTCTTACGGCCCATATCGTCGACGAGCTGGGCACCAAGTCGTTGCGCAACTTCAACAGCGCGCGCATGAACGAACTCTATGCCCGCTATGTCGAGGGGCTGCGTCGCTGGGCCGCGGCCGAAAAACGCGCAGGAGCCATGTTCCCCGATGCCAACCTCACGCTGCGCGTGGCTTACGGCAAGGTGGCGGGCTACGAATATGCCGACGGCGAGTACCACAAGCCGCAGACGACCCTCGACGGCATCATCGCCAAGGACAATCCCGCCATCTACGACTACGACATTCCCCAGGCGCTGCGCGACCTCCACGCTTCGAAAGCCTACGGCCGCTGGGCCGTGGAGATCGACGGCCGCCGCACGGTGCCGGTCTGCTTCCTGGCGACCAATCACACCACGGGCGGCAACTCGGGATCGCCGATCCTCAACGGCCGCGGCGAGCTGGTGGGCATCAACTTCGACCGCACGTGGCGCTCGACGATGAGCGACATCGAGTTCGATCCCACGATCTGCCGCAACATCGCCGTCGACATCCGCTATGTACTGATGGTCATCGACCGCATCGGCGGCGCAAGCTACCTCATAGACGAAATGCCGCTGAAATAGATAACAATCGTTACTATGAAACCCGGGCGGCACGGACTTTTCGCACGGGTTTCGTCGGTATGCCCGTTTCGGGAATGCGGGAT
>CAMWJM010000106.1 GCA_947174575.1 uncultured Alistipes sp.
ATCGAACCGCGAACCTCGCGCGTAGCGCTGTGCCGGGCCGCTGCCGTAGCCGCGGTCGTCCGGGCGGGGCGCCTGCTGCTGCCGCTGGAACCGATAGTCGAACTTGCGGCGCAGCTCGTCGATCGCCGAAGCCCCCGCCGGGCGCGCTTGCGGACGTTCGTCGTCCTCGTCGACGACATTTTCGAGATATTGCGGGTCGACCTCGCGCAGAAAACAGCTCGGATGCGAGAACTCCATATTGCCCCACTTGAAGCGCATTTCGGCATAGGAGAGCGTCGCGGCGACCTTGGCGCGCGTGAGGGCGACATAGAATAAGCGCCGCTCCTCCTCCAGTCCGTCGGGCGACTCCATGGCCCGCTGCGAGGGAAACAGATTCTCTTCGAGGCCGACGATATACACATATTTGTATTCGAGTCCCTTGGCCGAATGAACGGTCATCAGGGTCACTTTATTGCGATCCTCGGGGTCATCCTTGTCCATGTCGGTCGTCAGCATGACGTTCTGCAGCCACTCCTCGACAGTCGCCTCCTCCTCGGGCTGCCGTTCGCCGCCCCGGATTTCGGCATCGCGCTGCTCCTTGAAGAGCTGCATCGAGTTCAGCAGCTCCTCGATATTGTCGAGAGCCGACGCCGACTCGGGCGTATTTTCGGCCCGGTAGACCGCCAGGATGCCCGACTTCGACGCGATCTCCAGACCGAAGTCGTACAACCCCTTTTCGGCCCGGACGTCGGCCAGCGAACGGATCAACGCCACGAACTCCGCGACTTTCCGGGCTATGGCCCGCTGCACGGCATCGGCGGGCGCTTCGGCGACCAGAGCATCGACCGCCTCCCACATCGACACGCCGTGCTCGGCGGCCAGCTGCGCGATCCGCTCCACGGAAGTGTCGCCGATACCCCGCGCGGGATAGTTGACGATGCGGCGGAACGCCTCGTCGTCGCGCGGATTGACGACCAGCCGGATGTAGGCCATCAAATCCTTGATCTCCTTGTGGTCGTAGAACGACGACCCCTTGTAGATGCGATAGGGAATGCCGCGCCGCCGCAAATTGTCCTCCAGCACGAGCGACTGGTTGTTGGTGCGGTAGAGGATCACGGCCTCGTCCCACCGGTCGCCGTCGGCCCGCACGCGGTCGCGCAGGTCGGAGACCACCATCTCGGCCTCCTCGCGGTCGGTCGCAGCCCTCAACACGCGGATCTTCTCGCCCCGGGCCCCCTCGGAAAAGCACTTCTTGTCCAGCTTCCTGGAGTTGCGCCGAATCACCGAATTGGCCGCCTCGACGATGGTTTGCGTCGACCGGTAATTCTGTTCGAGCTTGAACACCCGGGCATCGGGAAAATCCTTTTGAAACGACAGGATATTTTCGATCTTGGCCCCGCGGAACGAATAGATCGACTGCGCGTCGTCGCCCACGACACACACCCGCGAATGGGTCTGCGACAGTCGCCGGATGATGACATACTGCGCATAGTTGGTATCCTGGTACTCGTCGACCAGAATATACCGGAACTGCTCCTGATAACGGGCCAGCACATCGGGGCAGTCGCGCAGCAGGATGTTGGTTTGCAGCAGCAGATCGTCGAAATCCATGGCGCCGTTATGTTTGCAACGCTGGCAATAGATGTTGTAGATATTGCCGAACTCGGGAATCTGCGCATGACGGTCTTCGGTAGCATACGACGCATTGGCCAGATAGGCGCCGGGCGTCACCAGACTGTTTTTGGCGAAAGATATGCGCGACGCAATCCGCGCGGGCTTGTACTTGTCGTCGTCGAGGTTCAGTTCGCGGACGATGGTCTTCAGCAGGTTCTTGCAGTCCGACGGCTCGTAGATCGTGAACGACTGGGGAAACCCTATGCGGTCGGCATTCTCGCGCAGAATCCGTGCGAAGACCGAGTGGAACGTCCCCATGCGGATGTAGCGGCTGCGGTTGTCGGGCAGCATCTGCGCGATGCGCTCGCGCATCTGCTCGGCGGCCTTGTTCGTAAAGGTGAGGGCCAAAATGTTCGACGGCGCTACCCCCTGAGCGATCATATAGGCGATGCGCGAGGTGAGCACCCGGGTTTTGCCCGATCCGGCGCCGGCGATGATGAGCGACGGCGAATCGTAGTTTTCGACCGCCGCACGCTGGGCGGAGTTGAGGCCTTCTAAAATATCCGACACGGAATTGGGGTTGAATGATATGGTCGCAAAATTACGATTTTTATTTTCCCCGTGCAAACACCGCGGCCGCGAGGCGGCCCGTATACGGCCCGATCATCACGCCGTTGAAGCCGCGGGCCGTATGGGTGCTCAAGTTGCGCGTATCGACGCCTTGCGCCGCCACGACGAACGCTCCGTCGCCCGCGGCATACTCCAGATCGCAACTCCCGCCCTCGCCCCGCACCCGCAGCCGCAGGGATTTTTTCGCATCGGCCGGCGGCAGCGGAATGAATGCGAGCGTCTCCGGCTCTTTTTCGACCCGCACGACGATCACCGCTTCGGCTCCGTCGCGCCGCACCTTGCCGAAAAGCAGGTGGTGGCGTTCGTTCTGAAACAGCGCCAGTCCCGCGAACTGCCCCTCGGTCGGACGGCAGATCATCTCGGTCTCGACCGCGAAGTCGGTGTGCTGCTGGCGGCAGCCCACGAACGCCGGAGCGGCGACTTCGTCGATCGTATGCCCGTTGTCCCGCAATGTCAGCCCCCGGCGGTCGGTGCGGTACCAGACGCTGCGGGGCGTGCGGAGCCGCAGCCAGCGATCGTCGAGACCCGCCGCGAAATCGGTGCTCCACGCGAAATTGCCGGTCTCGGGACGCAGTGCAGCGTCGGGTTCCAGCCCCTCTTTGCGCACCACCGTGGGCACCGCCTCGCCCGCAGGTAGGATGACCGGGTCTCCGTCGGCCCACGTCACGGGCAGCAGAAACGTCTCGCGCCCCGTGTTGTAGAAGTCGTCGGCATAGGGCCGACACCCCAAAAACACGGCGTACCACTCACCCGAAGGGGTTTCCACCATGTCGGCATGGCCCGTGCTGGTCACTTTGTCGGGCCGGTCGGCGGGCAGATCGCGCTGTGTGAGGATCGGATTGTGCGCGCACGGCCGGTAGGGGCCTTTCGCATGACGCGACTTGAGCGCCACCTGCGCATGCCCCTCATAGGTGCCGCCCTCGGCCGCGAGCAGGACATATTCGCCGTCGTGTTTGTAGAGATGCGGCCCCTCCAGCCACTCGGGATGCGCCGCGAAGTCGATGCCGCCGTCGAGCAGCAGCACCGGTTCGCCCACGACGCGATCGGTCGCGGTGTCGTACTCCCGCAGCCACAAGGCCCGGTGGCTGTTCCATCGCCGCCCGCCCGGGGGCATGCCGTTGTGGAGCAGATAGGCCTTGCCGTCGTCGTCGAAGAAGAGCGACGGATCGATCCCCTCGACTTCGGGCAGCCGGATCGGATCGCTCCACCCGCCCGCGAAAGGATCGCGGCACTTGACCACGAAATTTTCGATGCCGTCGACGCAGGTGTTGACCACGTAGAACGTGTCGTTATGGGGATTGTAGCTGATGTCGGGCGCATAGATGCCCCGATTGAAGCGCAGCGAATCGAGCGGCGCCTGCTCCGCACGGTCGAGCACGAAGCCCAGCGGCCGCCAGTGCACCAGATCGCGGCTGTGAAAGATCGGAATCGAGGGCCAGAACGTGAACGACGAGTTGACCAGAAAATAGTCGTCGCCCTTGCGGCAGATGCTCGGATCGGGGTGGAAACCGGCCAGCACGGGGTTGAAATACTCGTTTCGCGGGTCGACGGGCCGGTCGAACCGTGCGTCGCGGCCCTCATACGAAAACCGCACGAAACGCGCCTCGCCCTCGGCGGGGCGGCCGCAGCCGCCGGACAACAGCCCGGCCGCCAAAACCGGCAACAGGAAAATACGGAATGCAATCACGACATAAAGGTAACGAAAAAGCGACGGCGGACAAAAATTCATCCGCCATTTTTATTATTTTTGCAATATCTTTGTGCATCTTCTCGTCAACGTCGAGTTACGGACAAACAGAAAACAAGCATACACTATGAGCGAAGTCATCAACATCAAGGAACTCAACGAACGCATCGAGCGCGAATCGGTCTTCGTCGACACGCTGCGCACCGAAATGGGCAAGGTCATCGTGGGTCAGGGCCATCTGGTCGACACGCTGCTGATCGGTCTGCTCTCCAACGGCCACATCCTGCTCGAAGGCGTGCCGGGTCTGGCCAAGACGCTGGCCATCACCACGCTGGCCAAGGCCGTCGACGCCGCATTCGCACGCATCCAGTTCACGCCCGACCTGCTGCCCGCCGACCTGATCGGCACGTTGATCTACTCGCAGAAGAACGAGGATTTCGTCGTCCGCAAAGGCCCGATCTTCGCCAACTTCGTGCTGGCCGACGAGATCAACCGTTCGCCGGCCAAGGTGCAGTCGGCGCTTTTGGAAGCCATGCAGGAGCGTCAGGTAACGATCGGCGAGGAGACCTACCTCCTGCCGCAGCCGTTTTTAGTCCTCGCGACGCAAAACCCCCTGGAGCAGGAGGGCACCTATCCGCTGCCCGAGGCGCAGGTCGACCGCTTCATGCTCAAGGCCAAGATCTCCTACCCCAACAAGCAGGAGGAGCGCGACATCGTGCGCATGAACCTCGCGGGCAAGGGGTTGCCCGAGGTGAACAAGGTCGTTTCGCCCGACGACATCGTCAAGGCCCGCCGCGTGGTCGAGGACGTCTACATGGACGAGAAGATCGAGAAGTATATCGTCGACATCATCTTCGCCACGCGCGAGCCGGGCGAATACAACCTGGGCAAGCTCCAGAGCCTGATCGCCTGCGGCGGTTCGCCCCGCGCCTCGATCTCGCTGACCAAGGCGGCCCGGGCCTACGCCTTCATCCGCCGCCGCGGCTACGTGATCCCCGAGGACGTGCGCGCCGTGTGCCACGACGTGCTGCGCCACCGCATCGGCCTCACCTACGAAGCCGAAGCCGAGAACATCACCTCCGAGGAGATCATCACCGACATCCTCAACAACGTAATCGTACCCTAACCCGCGATGCAGGAGAACGAGACCGATATTCTGCGGCGCGTCCGCAAGATCGAGATCAAGACCCGGGGGCTGTCGAACGAAATCTTCGCCGGCAAGTACCACACGGCGTTCCGCGGTCGGGGCATGTCGTTTTCCGAGGTGCGCGAATACCGCGCCGGCGACGA
>CAMWJM010000107.1 GCA_947174575.1 uncultured Alistipes sp.
CCGAGGATGTACACTACACCATCGGCAACTTCTCCAAGCGCAAGAGCGCCCGTCTGGGCGATGTCGTCGAGCGGGCCATTACGATGCTCGAAGCCGAGGGCAAGTTCTACGACCGCGAGGTCGCCGTGCTCGACACCATCGACAATGTGGCTTTGCGTACGGCCCGGCGCGTCGTGCATGCCGATTCGCTCATCCGCGTGCGGTCGCTGGCCGATACCGTGCGGACAAGTTTCGTCTTCGACGTCGTGCCCGGCGACTACGACGTGCGTTTGACCTACCGGATCGATTCGCTCGACCGCAATACCAAAGGGTTCCGGAGCACCATGTGGCTGGAACGGGCCGACGGTTCGCAAGCCTCTTTGTCCACCGCTTCGCTGCGGCGTCACCGCGAGGAGAAGCTCTCGCGTCATTTCAAAGCCGACTCCACCCACCGGCGGCTGCATGTCGTGTTGCTGGGTTTTGTCGACAAGCCCCAGCGGCCCCATGTCACGGTGCGCGATTTCGAAGTCGTCCACACGCCGCCCCTCCGCACCGCGGTCGAGCAGCTCTACGAGCAGCAGCTCGGCATCCGGATTTTTGCCGACGAGTTTTTCGGCAGCGTTGCGGGCACCGATCGCCGTGAGTCGGAGTCCGGATTCGATAGTCTGCCTGCCGAATGACCGTCCGCCGGATCGCCGCCCATCTGCTTTGGACGCCCCGCGGGGTCGTCCGTCATCCTTTGGTGGAGATCGTGCCCGACGGACGCGTGCGTCTGGTCGCTTCGTGTCCCGAACCCGACCGGCTGCCTTTCGTCGAGTTCCGTGCCGGGTTGTTGGTGCCCGATTTCCCGGCCGATTTCCGGGAGGCGTTCGCTCGCTTGCAGGCGCGGCCCGAAGTGCCGCTTACCGCAGCCTTGCAGGCCGTCGTCACTCCTTGCGGCGGTGTTCCGGTCGTCATTTCCGGTCTGGACTACGACACGTTGAAACTCACTCCCGCTGCACGGATCGAAAAAATATAGGAAAATAGGGCGACCTCGTTTTGAAAAAAACGAGGTCGCTTTTGCCCGATAACTTTCGAGGGTTCATCGGGTTGCTTGCGCGCGATGCGTTATTTATCGCTGCGATCGAAGTTGGGCAGGTGTTCTTCCACCGTGCGGCGCAGGTGGTCGCTGTCCAGATGGGTGTAGATTTCCGTCGTCAGGATGCTTTCGTGACCCAGCATCTCCTGCACCTGGCGGATGCTCGCCCCGCCTTCGAGCAGATGCGTCGCGAACGAGTGGCGGAACGTGTGGGGGCTGATACGCTTGTCGATGCCCGCTCGCTCGGTCGCCTGTTTGATAATCGTGAAGATCATCACGCGAGTCAGCCGGCTGCCGCGGTTGTTCAGGAATACGATTTCGCGGTCGCGGCCCGTCGTGCTCATCGTCCGGCGGTCGTCCAGCCAGCATTGGATTTTGTCGCGCGCCGTCGTGCTTACGGGCACCAGACGCTGTTTGTCGCCCTTGCCGATCACGCGGATGTAGCCCTCGCCGAAAAAGAGATCGGAAAGCCGCAGCGACGTCAGCTCCGAGACCCGTAATCCGCACGAATAGAGCACTTCGAGCATCGCGCTGTCGCGGCGCCCCTTGGGGGTGGAACGGTCGATCGAGCCGATGATGCGGTCGATCTCCTCGGTCGTCAGCACGTCGGGCAGTTGCCGCCCGAATTTGGGCGAGGCGATGAACTCGGCGGGCGACGAGTCGATCTTCTCTTCGAGGAGCAGGAAGTTGAAAAAGCTGCGGATGCCGCTCAAGCTGCGGGCCTGCGAGGTCTTCTCGCTGCCGCGTTCATAGAGCCGGCCCATGTAGCGTTCGATCATTTCGCGCTCCACCTTGCGCGGCCCCACGTCCCATTGGTGCAGGATGAAGTGGGCGAACTGGCGCAGGTCGCGCATGTACGACTCCACCGTGTTGGCCGACAGCCGTTTTTCCAATTTGATGTGGGTGCGGTAGCGCCGGGCGGCATCTTCCCATTTTTTCGTGTTTTCGGCCATCGGTCGGCGGTTTTTCGGGGGATTATCCGTAACTTTGTACGTCGCGAAGATACGAAATTTTACATAATAATGAATTATATCCTCTTGAATATCGCCGTCGCCGACGACGAGCAGGCCGAGATCCTTACCGCCGAGTTGGCCGAATGGCCTTTCGAGAGTTTCGAGACCGACGACGGCATGCTCAAGGCCTATATCCCGCAGGAGCGGCTGGCCGACTGCAAACCGCAGGTCGACGCCTTGTTGGGCCGCTATGGCGTCGAGGGGCGGTATATCTCGATCGAAGCGCAGAACTGGAACGCGCTTTGGGAACAAAATTTCCCTGCCACCGACGTCGAGGGGCGCCTGCGCATCCGGGCGCCGTTCCACGAGCCGGCGCCTGCGGGCGAAATGGAGATCGTCGTCATGCCCAAGATGTCGTTCGGCACCGGGCAGCACGCCACCACGTGGCTCATGGCCCGCGGCGTGCTCGATCTGGGCGTCGCCGGGCGTCGTGGCCTCGACATGGGCAGCGGCACGGGTGTCCTGGCCATCCTCGCCGCCAAGTGCGGCGCTGCGCACATCGATGCCGTCGACATCGACGAGTGGGCCGACGCCAACTGCCGCGAGAACATCGCCGCCAACGGGGTCGAATCGCTCGTCGAGCCTCTGTTGGGCGACGCGACGCGCATCGCCGGCCGCACCTACGATTTCATTCTGGCCAACATCAACCGCAACATCCTCTTGCGCGACATGCACGCCTATGCCGCGGCCCTCGCGTCGGGCGGCGATCTGTTGATGAGCGGATTCCTCGATGCCGACGTCGAGGCGGTCGTCGCCGCTGCCGCGACCGAGGGAATGCAGCTCGTCGCCACCCATGCGCGCGACGGGTGGAACATGGTGCACGTGCGTAAGGCTTGAAAATTTATAAGGGGCGCGGGGTCGTTCTCCACACGCTCAAATACGGCGATTCGTCGATGGTCGCTTTTCTGCTCACCGACGTGGGCGGCCGCCGCAGCTATATGGTGCAGGGCGTCCGCAGCCGCAGCGGCCGCGGGTCGAAGTTGGCGCTTTTCCAGCCCATGTTCCCCGTGGAATTCGAGGGGTTGGAGTCGTCCAGACAGCAGATGCACCGCTTCAAGGAGATCCGCACGGCTTTCGCGCTCCAGAGCTTGCCGTTCGATGTGCGCAAGTCGACCGTGGCGCTCTTCATGGCCGAGGTGCTCTATCGTCTGGTGCGCGAGAGCGAGCCGAACGAGGCGCTGTTCGATTTCGTGTGGGGGTCGGTCGAGGCGCTCGACGTCATGGAGGAGGGCGTGGCCAATTTCCACTTGTGGTTCCTGGCCAATTTGAGCCGGTTTCTCGGTTTCTGCCCCGGCAACGACTATGTGCCCGGTGCCTGGTTCGACATCCGCGAGGGCCTCTATACCCCCGTCCGACCCGTCCATGTCGAGGTCATGACCCGCGAATGCACCCGCATCCTGCACGACATGCTGGCGTGCGACGTGCGGGCGCTGGCCGACATCGCGCTCAACCGCGCCCAGCGGGTCGAGTTCCTCAATGCCATGCTGGTCTACTTCGGCTACCACCTCGACGCCATCAGCGCCGTGCAGTCGGTGCGCATCCTCAAAGAGGTGT
This sequence comes from uncultured Alistipes sp., assembly GCA_947174575.1. GTDB lineage: Bacteria > Bacteroidota > Bacteroidia > Bacteroidales > Rikenellaceae > Alistipes. The sequence continues at coordinate 3,625 of CAMWJM010000107.1, forward strand.
TTTGAGCAGAGGACGTTCGGCGAAAACGGTCTTTTACGTATTTTCGCTTATTGATTCATTGCGAATAGTTTCCGAATTTTGCACCTGCAATTCCACAAACCATTCGTCGTATGAAGAGACTCTTTTTTACCATTCTATCGCTGTCGTGTTTCGGCCTTGCGCAGGCGCAGGATGCCGCCGGTTCCGATGCTTCGGCGCTCGAATCGCGCGTCGAGACGCTCGAAACCCGAACTTCGACCTGGCAGAAGATCGCGGCCCGTCTGCCCCGCTTCTCGGGCTACGTGCAGGCCGGATACCAGTATTCCGACGAGGCGTCGACCTTCTTCCTCAAGCGCGTGCGTCTGTCGCTCGCCGGCGACATCGTGCCGAAGCTCGATTACCGCATTCAGTTCGAGTTCTGCACGCCCCGACTCGTCGACGCCTACATCCGCTATCGGCCGTTCACCCAGCTCGGCGTCAAACTCGGTCAGTACAAAGTGCCTTTCTCGACCGAGAATACCGATTACATCCCCACCAGGCTGGAGTTCGTCGAATATCCGCTCGCGCTGCAAAAACTGATGGGTTTCAGCGACGTGTGCGGCCTCTCGGCCACCGGCCGCGACGTGGGTGCCACGCTCTCCGGCGGGTTCTTCAAACGCGACGGCTACTGCATCGTCAACTACGACCTCGGCGTTTTCAACGGTGCCGGCATCAACACCAAGGACAACAACAAGACCAAGGACTTCGTCGCCCGTCTGACGATCATGCCCGCCCAAGGGCTGTTGCTCTCCGGCTCCTACTACTGGGGCGAATACGGCCCCTCCTGCTTCGCCCGCGAGCGCTATAGCGCGGGTGTCTGCTACGATCGCGGGCCGCTCGTCGTGCGCGGCGAGTGGATCGGCGGCCGCACCGGCAGTGCCGACGGCGAGTTCCGCAGCGACGGCTGGTATGTCGTGGGCGGTTGGCGTGCGCCGCACCACCTGACGCCCGTCGCCCGCGTCGAACAGTTCACGCTCGACACCTCCGACCGTTCCGCCTGCCTGCAGACCAACTACACCGTGGGCCTGCTGTGGACACCCGTCAAGTTCCTGCGTTGTCAGATCGACTACACCTACGAGGACTACGCCGCATCGCACAGCCGCAATGTCGTCGCTGTCATGTTCACGGGCATGTTCTGAAATTCATAATTCACGATTCATAGTTGAGAATTTTCCTTTTTTGCATTATGAAAAATTGGCTTGAAAAACTCCGTACCGAAGACTGGGTCACGGTTTGGGTCTCCGTTCCGCTGCTTCTGCTGGCGATCTTTATCCCGAAGCAGCTGCCCCGCGTGCCGGCTACGCTCGTCGGCCTCTCTGCGTGGACCGATATCGCGCTGCTGTTCCTGATCTGTCTGGCGGTGCTCTACATCGGATCGCTTCTGCTGCGGCGTCCTCTGAAAGGACTGCTGCCGTCGTTTGTCGTGGTCTTCGCCGTTTCGCTCGTGGCGCAGGTCGTGGCCAAGATTCCGCAGGTGTCGTACTACGGCTTCGAATCGGTCTTCTTCTCGGTGCT
>CAMWJM010000108.1 GCA_947174575.1 uncultured Alistipes sp.
GTGCAAAGTTGTAATTGATCGCCTTATTTTGTACTTTTGTCGGTTGAGAAAAATCAAAAAAACAAGATAACGATGACGCAGGAAGAACTTTTCAAAAAATTGGTCGCCCACTGCAAGGAGTACGGCTTCGTGTTCCCGTCGAGCGAGATTTACGACGGCTTGGGCGCCGTCTACGACTACGGTCAGAACGGCGTGGAGCTCAAAAACAACATCAAGCGCTACTGGTGGGATTCGATGGTCAAGCTCCACGAGAACATCGTGGGCCTCGACGCCGCGATCTTCATGCACCCCCGCACGTGGGAGGCGTCGGGCCATGTCGGCGCGTTCAACGACCCGCTGATCGACAACCGCGCTTCGAAGAAGCGCTACCGCGCCGACGTGCTCATCGAGGAGTGGCTCGCCAAGCAGGACGAGAAGGTCGAAAAGGAGGTCGAGAAAGCCCGCAAGCGTTTCGGCGAGTCGTTCGACGAGGCCCAGTACCGCGAAACCTCGCCTCGTGTGGCCGAGACCTTGACCAAGCGCGACGCCGTGCACAAGCGTTTCGCCGATGCCTTGAACGCCAACGATTTGAACGAGCTGCGCCAGATCATCCTCGACTGCGAGATCGTCTGCCCCATTTCGGGCACGCGCAACTGGACGGAGGTGCGCCAGTTCAACCTGATGTTCTCTACCCAAATGGGTTCGACGGCCGAGGGTGCCAACACCATCTACCTGCGGCCCGAGACGGCGCAGGGCATCTTCGTCAACTTCCTCAATGTGCAGAAGACCGGCCGCATGAAGCTGCCGTTTGGTATCGCGCAGATCGGCAAAGCGTTCCGCAACGAGATCGTAGCGCGCCAGTTCATCTTCCGCATGCGCGAGTTCGAGCAGATGGAGATGCAGTTCTTCGTGCGCCCCGGCACCGAAATGGAGTGGTGGAATGCCTGGAAGAACACCCGCATGGCCTGGCACCGCGCGCTGGGCTTCGGCGACGACAACTACCGTTTCCACGACCACGACAAGCTGGCCCACTACGCCAACGCCGCGACCGACATCGAGTACAACTTCCCGTTCGGTTTCAAGGAGGTGGAGGGCATCCACTCGCGCACCGATTTCGACCTGGGCAACCACCAGAAGTTCTCGGGTAAGAAAATCCAGTATTTCGATCCCGAGACGGGCGAGAGTTACGTGCCCTATGTCGTCGAGACGTCGATCGGCGTCGACCGCATGTTCCTGCAGGTGATGTCGGCGGCCTATACCGAGGAGGCGCTCGACGGCGGCGATTCGCGCGTGGTGCTGCGTCTGCCCGCGGCACTGGCGCCCGTCAAGGCGGCCGTGCTGCCCTTGGTGAAGAAAGACGGCATGCCCGAGATCGCGCAGAAGATCGTCGACGAGCTGAAATACGATTTCAACGTGGTCTACGACGAGAAAGATTCGGTGGGCAAACGCTATCGTCGTCAGGATGCGATCGGCACGCCGTTCTGCATCACCGTCGACGGCCAGACCGCCGAGGACGGCACCGTCACGGTGCGTCGCCGCGACTCGATGCAGCAAGAGCGCGTGAAGATCGAAGCCCTGCATGCCATGGTCGACGAGGAGTGCTCCTACCGCAAACTCTTCAAGAAGCTGAACCTTTAGTATTTTTCTGCCGTCAGGCAGGCGAGCCGGAAGTTGCGATTAAGCGAGGGCAGAGGCTGCTTGCAGGCTATGCCGAGCGAGAGCAACTAAAAAGAATTTAAGCCCCGCTCTGCGGAGGTTCGCACTTTGTGTCTCGCTCCGCTGGCTACGGCTCGAATAGGCCTTTCAATTTCTCGAAATGTCGCGGATTTTAGCTATAGACTACGGTACTCGCCGCACGGGAATCGCCGTGAGCGACCCGCTGCGTTTGATCGCCGGAGGGCTTGCGACGGTCGAAACCCGGCAGCTCGAACAGTGGCTCGCCGACTATTTCGCCCGCGAGGAGGTGGGTACGGTGGTGTTGGGCAAGCCTGCGCGGATGGATGGCACGCCGTCCGACACGTGGCGCTTCATCGAGCCGCTGGCCGAGCGCCTGCGCCGCGCCTGGCCCGACAAGGAGGTGACGTTCTGCGACGAGCGCTTCACCTCGGTGCTGGCTCATCGGGCGATCCTCGACAGCGGCATCGGCAAGATGGCGCGTCGCGACAAAGCGTTGGTGGACAAGGTTTCCGCCACGATCATTTTGCAAAGTTACATGGACTCCTGCTCCCGCAATGCCGGCCCGGCAACGGGGAGGCGCGAATAAAGGAAATGGACGGAATTTTTAGGATGTTATGATTTACCCCATTGTCATTTACGGCGACGACGTGCTGCGCAAGCCTTGCGAGCCGGTGCCGGCCGATTACCCCGATCTCCCCAAGTTGATCGACGACATGTTCGCCACCCTCGGCGAGGCTGGCGGCGTAGGTTTGGCCGCACCGCAGATCGGCAAGAGCCTGCAGCTGTTCATCGTCGACTGCACGCCCTGGGCCGAGGACGATCCCGAGTGTGCCGACTACAAATGCGCTTTCATCAACGCCGAGATTTACGAAATGTCGTCCGAGACCAAGACCTATAACGAGGGGTGTCTTTCGTTTCCGGGGCTTTATGCCGATGTGCCGCGTGCCCTGTCGATCCGCGTGCGTTATCTCGACCGTGATTTGAAGCCCCACGACGAGGAGTTCACCGGTTACAAAGCCTGGGTCATCCAGCACGAATTCGACCACACCCGGGGCCGCGTCTTCGTCGACCGGGTGGCGCCGCTGCGCCGCAACCTGCTCAAGGGTAAGCTGCTCAATCTGGCCAAAGGCAAATATCGGTGCGGCTACAAAACACGGTAGAATTTTTATAATTCGCAATTCACAATTCACAATTCAGCCATTATTTCTCCTTTTGTGCTGCGATTGAAATTGCATTCGATTTATGTAAAAAGCGGCACCTAATAAAAGGTGCCGCTTTTGCATTGCCGAGAAATCACAGGGACGGTGTCAGAATTTGTAGGTCGCACCCACGTTGATGATGATCGGGTTTTTCCAGTATTTGTGGGTCTGCACCATCCACTTCATACCGGCCGAGAGGTCCCAATGGCGAGCTATGGCGAAGTCGGTGCCCGCGCCGATATTGATGCCGCACGACCAGTCGCCTATGTCGTTGGCGCTCAAACCCACCTGGGGATACACCGCCCAGAAACGGGCTACATGGAACAGGTATTGCATGTCGGCGCTGATGTCCACCGAGCAATCTTTCTTGCACAGGAACGTCACGGCCGGCTGGATGCGCCAGGCTTTCGTGAAGCTGTAGCGGCCGGCAGCGCCGACGCCGAATATCGCGCCGTCGGCACCCGTGTTGGTGTAGATGCCGATCTGCGGGCCGATGCCCCATTTGCCTCTGTCTTGAGCCGATGCGGCCCCTGCGACGAAAAGAGCGGCGATCGCCGTAAGTAAGCACTTTTTCATGTTGCGATTATTTTAATTGAGCGAAGTTTTTCGTTTCTGCCGGATAAAAGTATGTAAAAAAACGATTCGTGTCAAACGAATCCGACCGACCGAATCGTTTTTCCGACGGACGGAACTGTCGCAACACTCGTGCCGGAGAGACTGCCGGAATAAAAAAGCAGAATTCGGACGCATATCCGAACTCTGCATATGGATATATTTTTTCGTGCCGATGCGAGTGTTGGGGGGGGTGTCGCTCGTTATTTGTAAGATACGATCAGCACTTTCGACGACTCCCAGAAACGCACCGGGTCGGTGATCTGCAGTTTTTCGATCGCCTTGTCCGGCCCCACGAGCAGCCGGTAGCTGTCGGCGGGGTGGGGCGTCACGAGGGTGATTCTCTTCCGCATGATCGGCACCTCGCCCAGCAGCCGGTCGTCGGCTTTCGTGAAGGCGTTCATCGTGTTGTTACGCCCCATGGTCAGGGTGCGACCGATGAACCCCTCCTTGTTGATGATCCGGGCGGCGCGCAGCTCCTTTTCTGCCCCCACGATGTAATAGACCCTGTGCAGCCGGGTCGCCAGCTCGATGTTTTCGTCGTTGAGGGTGATGACTTCGGCATTCCGCTCGGCGACCTGGTTTTCGAGGCGTCGGACTTGTCGTTCGCTGGCATATAGCTCGGTGCGCAGGTGGTCGATTTCGGCGGCCTTGATCTTGAGCTGCGCCTCCAGGTCGCGGATCATCTTCTCCAGACCGGCGATCTTTAGGTCGGCCTTGCGCAACTGGGCATCCGCCCGTTGCAGCGACGCGATCTTCGATCGGTTTTCCTGCAACAGCCGGTCGATGTCGGCGATGTCGTCGTTGATTTGTGCGATCGGTCGCACGCCGCCCTCCGGAGCGGAAGCCACGGTCAGCAGGTTCTCCCGCGCCTTGATCCGCGACAGATTCTCGGCAATGGCGTTGATGTCTTCGAAAACGGCGCAGATCAGCGAATCTTTCCGGTCGACGACGCTCGTCAACGAATCGCGTTGATCGGCCAGCGTGAGCACCGTTTGTTTGCGGATGCACGAAGTCAGCGTGCAGAGCGCTGCAGCCATGATAACCAAAATCCTTTTCATCGTTTCGATCCTTTGTCCGTGGCAAATATACGCATTTTATGGGATGTCGGGTGAAACGGGGTGATAAAAATAGACGGGCTGCACGAAAGTGCAGCCCGTCCGTCTGAATCGCGGAAGTTTTACTTCGCGTTCTTTTTATCGTAGCGTTTTGCGTAGCGGCTCATAAACTTATCGACGCGACCGGCGGTGTCCACCAACTTCATCTTGCCCGTGTAGAACGGGTGCGAGGTGTTGGAGATTTCCATCTTATACACGGGATAGGTTTCGCCGTTCACTTCGATGGTCTCTTTTGTCGAAACGGCGGACCGACACAAAAACACGTGGTCGTTGGACATGTCCTTGAACGCCACCAAACGATAATCTTCCGGATGAATACCCTTTTTCATTTCGTTTTGTTTTTGTTTTACATTGAGTGTTTAATCGGTGCAAATGTACGACATTTTTTTCAACAACCAACAAAACGGCCGAAAAATTTGATTATCTTTGCAGCGCGCAAGGGCGAACGCATCGCCTGCAAGCGGGGCCCATAGCTCAGTCGGTCAGAGCAGCGGACTCATAATCCGAAGGTCGTGGG
>CAMWJM010000109.1 GCA_947174575.1 uncultured Alistipes sp.
CCGCCGTAGGACGGTTTTCGCGCGCATTCAAGGCCAATTTGGTCTCCAGGTATCCGGTTTCGACCGAGAAACTGTTGCCGCTGATATGCACCGAATCGTCGAACGAGGCCGCACGCATGGCGTCCCTGTATCCCCGCACACGGTCTTTCACCGGCGTAGCATGCAGGTTGCCCCGGATGCACAGAATCCTGCGATGTCCGAATTGCGTCAGATACTTCACGGCATCGATGCTGCCGTTGTAGTTGTCGCTGCAGACATAGGAGAGTTTGGTGTTTTCATAGTAGCGGTCGATGAGCACCACAGGAATCGTCTCGCTCACCATCTCCAGCATCGTCGCGTCGTTGCTGCACGGCACCACGACCATGCCGTCCACCCGGCGGGCGAGCAGCAGGCGGATGCCCTCCTGTTCGTCGGCCTCGCTGTCTTTCGAGTCGATGATGATGACGGAATAACCCAGATTCCTGGCCTCGGAGACCACCACGGACGCAATGGCGGCGAAATAGGGGTTGTCGATACACGGCACGATAAGGCCCAAGGTGTGCGTCCGGTTCGTGCGCAAACATTTAGCCATGAAACTCGGCGTGTAGCCCATAGCCCGAGCTTCGTTTTCGATGAGCGTCACGGTTTTTTCGCTGATGCGGTACTGTTTCGACTTCCCGCTCAACACCCGGGAAATGGTCGATATCGAGTAGCCCGTACGCTCGGAGAGGTCGAGGATGGTATTCTGTTTCATGGGGGATATTCGTTGGGGTTACAAAAATAACAAAAAAATTTTTTGCCGAAAAATAAGCCTACATAAAAAATAATGTTTATATTTACGCAAACGTTTGCGCAATTATTCGAACCGTTTTAAGCCACAACCCGAACCGATAACAACATAAATAACCGATAATCATGAGCAAAATCGTTGTAATAGGCAGCTCCAACACCGACCTCGTCGTTGCGGCGCCTCGTATGCCGGAACCCGGAGAAACCATCATGGGCATGGATTTCATGATGCTGGCCGGAGGCAAAGGCGCCAACCAGGCCGTGGCCGTCAAAAGACTCGGCGGCGACGTATGTTTCATAGCGAACGTCGGCCGCGACATGTTCGGCGACCGCACGGTCGAGAACTACAAGAACGAGGGCATGGACATCTCGACCATCCTCCGCGACCCCGAAGCGCCTTCGGGCGTGGCGCTCATCACGGTCGACGAGGGCGGCGAAAACAGCATCGTGGTGGCGCCCGGAGCCAACAACAGACTGACGTGCAAGGATATCGACTCCCAGCGCGAGAAGATCGAGGCGGCCGAATATCTGCTGCTGCAACTCGAAATTCCGATGGAGACGGTGGAATACGCCGCAGAGATCGCGCATCGCGCAGGCGTCAAAATCATCCTGAACCCAGCGCCTGCGGCAGCGCTCTCCGACGAACTGCTGTCTAAGCTCTACATGATCACCCCCAACCGCACCGAAAGCCAGCTGCTGACCGGTGCGACCGTCAACACGATCGAGGGAGCCGAGAACGCCGCTATCGCCTTACACGCGCGCGGAGTCAAAAACGTAGTCATCACGCTCGGCTCGCTCGGCGCCCTGACCTTCGACGGCAAGAAGTTCGAGCATATCGCGGCTACTCCCGTAAAAACGGTCGACACCACGGCTGCGGGCGACACGTTCAACGGAGCCGTCTGCGTGGCCCTGTCCGAGGGGCGTTCGCTGGTGGAGTCCGTGCAGTTCGCGACGCGCGCAGCGGCGCTATCCGTCACAAGAATAGGTGCACAAGTGTCCATACCTTATCGCAAAGAGATCGAATAAACGTTTTCGTAAGCCGAGCGCAGAAGCCGAATTTATTCGGATTATGCCGAGGCAAGAAAACCTGCAAGAAGTTGAACGTTTTCGTAAGCCGAGCGCAGAACCGAATTTATTCGGATTATGCCGAGGCGAGAAAACCTGCAAGAAGTTGAACGTTTTCGTAAGCCGAGCGCAGAGCCGAACTTATTCGAGCTATGCCGAGGCAAGAAAAGATGCGGGAAATGAAGTGAAATGAACTAAAACCTATAATGCTATGAACCTGAAACTTACAAAATGGATGTTTACGGCAGCGCTGTCGCTCGTCGCGACGTTCGCAACGGCTCAACGGCAAAGCGTCGTCGGAACGGTAATCGACGCCAGGACGGGCGACCCGTTGGTCGGTGCGACCGTCATGGTCAAAGGCTCGTCCACGGGCGTGTCGACCGACCTCGAAGGCAAATTCGCGATACAGACCTCGGGCGAGAATTCCACGCTCGTATTCGAGTATCTGGGCTACACCGCCGTCGAAGAGATCGCGGGTAGCCGCACGGAGATCAACGTCGCCCTGCACGAGAATAGCGAGGAGATGGACACCGTGGTCGTCATCGGCTACGGCAAGACCACCAAGAAAGAGGTCACGGGTTCGGTGGCCAGCCTCAAGAGCGAAGATTTCAATGCCGGTTCGTTCACCAACGCCGCGGGTCTGTTCCAGGGCAAGGTGGCGGGTTTGAGCGTGGTGAACGCCAGCGGCGGCGACCCCAACGGGCAGTATGAGCTGCTGTTGCGCGGCACCAACACGCTCTCCGGCGGTCAGGGGCCGCTGATCATCATCGACGGCGTCGTAGGCGAGGACATCCGCAACATCAACTTCCAGGAGGTGGAATCCATCGACGTGCTCAAAGACGGTTCGGCAGCCGCTATCTACGGTACCCGCGGTACGAACGGCGTCGTCATCATCACCACGAAGCGCGCCAGCACGGGACGCACCCAGATCGAGTACGACGGACAGATCACCACGCAGACGGTGGCCCGCCGAGCAGTGCCCCTCACGGCCAAGGAGTTCGAGTATGTGGTCAACAACTACCGCCCCTCGGCTGCGGCTTCGCTCTATGGCTACGACACCGATTGGTTCGACGCCATAACCCGAACGCCCATAAGCCACAAGCACAGCCTGGCCGTATCCGGCGGGGGGGGGAATTTCTCGCATCGCACCGTCCTCAACGTCGAGCAGAACCAGGGTCTGCAGATAGGTAACAACTCGAACAAATACCTCTTCAAGACCAACATCCACCAAACCGCTTTCGACGGTTGGTTGGATCTCGATTACAACGCCATGTACTCGAAGCGGCAGTACACGCCGTCGAGCACCTCGGCTTTCCAGCAGGCGTTTATCCACAACCCCACCGAACCGATCTACGACCCGAGCAACACCTATTCGGGCGGATATTCCTATGTGCCGGGAGCCATAGATTACAACAACCCCGTGGCGATGCTCAAGGAGTCGGATCGCCGGCGCACGACCGACAACTTCGGCGGCAACATCCGCGCGACGCTCAACATCAAGGCGGTCGACGGACTCAAGTGGGACAACTTTTTCTCCTACAAGCAGGAAAACTACGAATCGCGCAGCTACTACACGCACTACTACCCGAGCAGTCTGGGCAAGGAGGGCGAAGCCTCCATCTCCCACGAGAAGACCATAGACGTGCAATGGGAGAGCACGCTCAACTACGCCAAGAGCTTCGGCAAGAACTACATACAGGCCGTTCTGGGCTACACCTGGCAGCGCGGCACCTACAGCGACTCGTCGATGGGCAACAGCGGATTCGACCGCGACGACTGGCTGACCGACAACATCGGCGCAGGCGCGGGCGCGGTGAACAAGAACGACAACATGAGCATGAGTTCTTCCCGCAGTTCGCACACCTACATCGCCCTGTTCGGCCGCGTCATGTACAACTACGGCGAACGTTATCTCGCCTCGGTTTCGCTGCGCCGCGACGGCTCGTCGCGCTTCGGCGCCAACCACAAGTGGGGCTGGTTCCCCGCCGTGAGCGTGGGCTGGCGCATCAGCCAGGAGCCTTTCCTGCGCGACGTGAAGTGGATCGACGAACTCAAAATCCGCGCCGGCTTCGGCGTGACGGGCAACCAGGATTTCGGCAACTACAAATCGCTGCTGCTCATGAGGGCGAGCGGCCGTTATCTCTACAACGGCAAGTGGATCAACACCTACGAACCCAAGAGCAACGCCAACCCCGATCTGCGCTGGGAGAAGAAAGCCGAATGGAACGTCGGCCTGGACTTCTCGGTGCTGGACAACCGCCTCGGTCTGACGTTCGACTACTATCGCCGCAACACCACCGACCTGCTCTATACCTACACCGTGCCGACGCCGCCGTATGTCTACGACGAACTCTTCACCAATGTGGGCGAGATCCGCAACGAGGGCTTCGAGATCACGATCAACGCCATGCCCGTCCGCATCCGCAACTTCGTGTGGAACACGACATTCATCCTCTCGCACAACACCAACAAGCTGGTGAAGTTCACCAACGACGAGTTCCAGAACGGAGAGTATAAACTCCACTGGATGAACACCCCCGTCGGCGCCTATGCGCAGCGGCTGGTCGAGGGCGAGTCGCTGGGCACGTTCTATGCCCCCATCTGGGACGGCGTGGATAGCAACGGCGACGACAAACTCAAGGGCGCCAACAGCATCGGCAAAGTCCCCGAGGACAAGTGGGAGAAGATCGGCAATGCCTATCCCGACTTCACGCTGGCATGGAGCAACTCGTTCCGCATCGTGGGCAACCTCGACTTCGGATTCACGCTCCGTGCCTCGATTGGCGGCAAGATCCTCAACAAATATTCGCTCTACTACGAGAACTTCAACAATTTCGGTGCGCAGAACATCCGTGCGTCGTGGCTCGACAACCCCTATACGGGCAAACTGACCTACTCGTCGAAATTCATCGAGGACGCCACCTACATGAAGCTCGACAACGTGACGCTGGGCTACACCTTCAACTTCAAATCGAAGCATATCCGGAGCCTGCGGCTGAACTTCACCGCACAAAACGTGCTCTGCGTCACGGGCTACAAGGGCGTCGACCCCGAAGTGGCGCTCAGCGGCCTGACCCCGGGCATCGAGAGCATGAGCTACTACCCGAGCACCACATCGTACACTTTCGGCGTAAATCTGAAATTCTAACAAAATACATATCGAGACTATGAAAACGACTATTCGACATATAGCGGCGACCTTCGCGGCAGCGTTCGCGCTGACCGGTTGCTTCGAC
>CAMWJM010000110.1 GCA_947174575.1 uncultured Alistipes sp.
TTTGTCCGTGGCTATGCGCAGCAACGCATGGATACATTCGTTCTTCTCGCCGGATGTATAGGCCTGCACGAACTCCCAGCCGCGACCGGTCATGTAGTTGAGAGCCTGGATGCCCGAGTTGAAGAGCAGATCGTTCCCCTCGCCGTCGGTCAGCACGTTGTATCTCCAGTAGTCGGTTTCCTGCCCGAAATCGAACGCTACCGGAGCGCCCCAGGGGTTGGGCAGATGGTGGTAGATGATTTCGCAGTAGAGATACTCGGGTACGGCGACCGGCTGCTGTGCCGGGTTGAATTCGTCCGAGGGTGCCTGCGCATGCGTCGGCAAGGCGAAGCTGCACAGGAGCAGCAGAAATAACGGGAACCGGTTTTTCATAGGCTTTCTCTATTCGTCGGGTTCGCATTGCACGCACTCGATGCCCACTTTGCGCAGGAGGGCGAGACCCTCCTCCGAACGGTAATCCTCGTGGTAGACCACGCGCCGGATACCGGCTTGAATGATGAGCTTCGAGCACTCCAAACAGGGAGCCGCCGTGATGTAGAGCGTCGAACCGTCGCAGTTGTTGGCGCTCTTGGCCACCTTCGTGATGGCGTTGGCTTCGGCGTGGAGCACATAGGGCTTGGTCTTGCCCGTCTCGTCCTCGCAGATGTTTTCGAAACCCGAGGGGGTGCCGTTGTAGCCGTCCGAGATGATCATCTTATCCTTGACGATCAAAGCCCCCACCTTGCGGCGCACGCAGTAGGAGTTCTCGGCCCAGATGCGCGCCATGCGCAGGTAGCGCATGTCTAACTGCCGCTGTTTTTCTTCGTTGTAACCCACTTTACATCCCTTTTCCGTGGCAGTTCTTGTATTTCTTGCCCGAGCCGCAGGGGCAGGGGTCGTTGCGGCCCACTTTCTTCTCGGCCTGCAGGGGCATGGGTTTCTGCTTCTCGCCCTGCCCGGCCTGGGCTGCGGCCTGCATGCGCGAAGCCTGCAGCTTGGCGACGTCGACCTTGGCCTTTTGCTGCCGTTCGCGCTGCATGGCTTCGGCATTCTGGTCGCGCACGGGGATATAGGCCTTGTTCAGAATGGCCAGCACGTCGCGGTTGACCCCGATGAGCATCTTCGAGAACAGCCCGAACGACTCGAATTTGTAGATCAGCAGCGGGTCTTTCTGCTCGTAAGTGGCGTTCTGCACGCTCTGGCGCAGGTCGTCCATCTCGCGCAGATGCTCGCGCCAGGCGTCGTCTATGGAGGTGAACATCACTACCTTGGAGAAGACTTTGTAGATTTCGGCGCCGTCCGACTCCTTGCATTTGCGCAGGTTCACCGGCACGTTGTAGCCCAGGTGCCCGTCGGTTATGGGGAAGTAGATGTTCGAGTCGAGCTGGTCTTTCTTCTCCTCGTAAATGCGCTGCATCACGGGGCGCACCGTGTCGGCCACGGCCTTGGCCCGGCGGGCATAGGCGGCCCGGAGGTCTTCGACGATCATCTCCACCAGATCGCCGGGCTTCGCGGCTTCGTAGGCTGCGGCGTCGAAGCTCGGTTCGACGGCGATTTCGCGGATCAGCTCGAAACGGAAATCCTCGTATTCGATGCCGCGGTTCTCCTCGACGAAGTTGTCGGCGAAGTCGTACATGATGTTGTTGAGGTCGATTTCGACCCGCTCGCCGTAGAGGGCGTGGCGGCGGCGCGTGTAGATCACTTCGCGCTGCGAGTTCATCACGTCGTCGTACTCCAACAGGCGTTTGCGGATGCCGAAATTGTTCTCTTCCACCTTTTTCTGCGCCCGCTCTATGGCTCGGGTCATCATGCCCGCCTGGATCACTTCGCCCTCTTTCAGACCCATGCGATCCATCATCGCGGCGATGCGGCCCGAGCCGAACAGACGCATCAGGTCGTCTTCGAGCGAGACGAAGAACTGCGACGAACCCGGGTCGCCCTGACGTCCGGCGCGGCCGCGCAGCTGGCGGTCGACGCGGCGGCTCTCGTGGCGCTCGGTGCCGATGATGGCCAGACCGCCCGCCTCCTTGACCTCGGGCGTGAGCTTGATGTCGGTTCCGCGGCCCGCCATGTTGGTGGCGATGGTCACCTGACCCGAGCGGCCCGCTTCGGCCACGACCTGGGCTTCCAACTGGTGCTGCTTGGCGTTCAGCACGTTGTGCTTGATGCCGCGGAGCTTGAGCATGCGGCTCAACAGCTCCGAAATCTCGACCGACGTCGTACCCACCAGCACCGGCCGACCCTCGCCGACCAGACGCACGATCTCGTCGATCACGGCGTTGTACTTCTCGCGTTTGGTCTTGTAGATCAAATCCTCGCGGTCGTCGCGGATCACGGGGCGATTGGTGGGGATCACCACCACGTCGAGTTTGTAGATCGACCAAAACTCTGATGCTTCGGTTTCGGCCGTACCGGTCATGCCGCCCAGCTTGTGGTACATGCGGAAGTAGTTCTGCAGGGTGATCGTCGCGAAAGTCTGCGTCGCCGCCTCGACCTTCACATGCTCCTTGGCCTCGATCGCCTGATGCAGGCCGTCGGAGTAGCGGCGCCCTTCGAGAATACGGCCCGTCTGCTCGTCGACGATCTTCACCTTGTTGTCCATCACCACATACTCGATGTCCTTTTCGAACATGGCATAGGCCTTGAGCAGCTGGTGGACGGTGTGCACGCGCTCCGATTTCACGGAGTAGTCGTTGATCACGGCGTCGCGCTTCTGCGCCCGCTCTTCGGCCGAGAGGGCGCTCTTCTCCAACTCGGCCACTTCGGCGCCGATGTCGGGCAGCACGAAGAAACCGTCCTCGTTGAAATATTTCGACAGCGCCTCGTGCCCTTTGTCGGTCAGCTCCACGGAGTTGAGTTTCTCGTCGATCACGAAATAGAGGTCGTCCGTGATCTCGGGCATGCGGCGGTTGTTGTCCTGCATGTAGACGTTCTCGGTCTTCTGCATCAACGCCTTGATGCCCTGCTCCGAGAGGTATTTGATCAGGGGCTTGTACTTCGGCAGTCCCTTGTGCGTGCGGTAGAGCTTGATGCCGCCCTCCTCGTTCTTGCCGTCGGCTATGAGCTGCCGCGCCTCGGCCAGCAGCGAGGTGACCAGATTCTTCTGCAGGTTGTAGAGGTTCTCGATCGCGGGGCGATATTGCTCGAAAAGCTGGTCTTCGCCCTTGGGCACCGGGCCGGAGATGATAAGCGGCGTACGGGCATCGTCGATCAACACCGAGTCGACCTCGTCGACGATGGCGAAGTGGTGCTTGCGCTGCACCAGGTCTTGGGGCGACGAAGCCATGTTGTCGCGCAGGTAGTCGAAGCCGTATTCGTTGTTCGTACCGAACGTGATGTCGGCCATGTAGGCCTTGCGGCGGGCGTCGGAGTTGGGCTGCGTGTCGTCGATGCAGGCCACCGACAACCCGTGGAACTCGTACATCGGCCCCATCCACTCGCTGTCGCGCTTGGCCAGATAGTTGTTGACCGTAACGAGGTGCACGCCTTTCTTGGCCAGTGCGTTGAGAAACACCGGGAGCGTCGCCACCAGGGTTTTGCCCTCGCCCGTGGCCATCTCGGCGATCTTGCCCTTGTGGAGCACCACGCCGCCGAAGAGCTGCACGTCGTAGTGGATCATGTCCCACTTGATGTCGTTGCCGCCGGCCAGCCAGTGGGTCGCATAGATCGCCTTGTCGCCCTCGATGCGCACGAAATCCTTCGTCGCGGCCAGCTCGCGGTCGAAGTCGTTGGCCGTCACCTCCACGGTTTCGTGCTGTGCGAAGCGGCGGGCCGTATCCTTCATGATGGCGAACGCTTCGGGCAGAATCTCGTCCAACTTCTCTTCGATGCGGTCGTCGATGCGCTTGGTCCGCTCATCGATCTCTTTCGAGATCTTCTCTTTCTCGTCGAGCGTCGTTTCGGCCTTTTCGAGCTGCGCGCGCAGCTCGACGATGCGGGCCTCGTCGGAGGCGATGTAGTCGGCGATGCGGCGCTTCAGCTCCTCGCTGCGGGCGCGCAGGCCGTCGTTCGTGAGGGCTTCGATTTCGGGGTATACGGCCTTGATCTTCTGGAGATAAGGCTCGATCTCTTTGCGGTCTTTGTCGGCTTTCGAGCCGAAGACGGCTTTGATGAGGGTCGCAAGAATATCCATAGTTCGTTCGTTGTTTGCAGCGGTGTGTCGAAATATCTTACAAATGTAGTGATTTTCTTTCGAATCGGCAAATGCGCACCGCTACAATTTCGTGCCGGTTCTGCCGCGGCGGCATGGAGCGCGTCGGAAGTGTCCGAAAAAATCGGGGTTTTCGGCAAAAAAGATCGGGTGTCATGCTCGGAAAAGCGGAAGAATTCCTATCTTTGTCGCAGATTTGGTGCCTGCCTCTCCTGTCGGGGGAGGGGGTGAAAAGGGAATCGGGTGCAAGTCCCGAACAGTCCCGCTGCTGTGAAGCTCACCGGATGTTCCGACATCTCTGCCACTGACCCCGCGGGGTCGGGAAGGCTTCGGAACCCGAGCAAGTCAGAAGACCTGCCAGATCGATTCGATGTCGGAAGACCCCGCGGATTGGGTGTCCGGTTTCGGTAAGGTATTGCTTTTACATGTTATTGCAATGTTATTGCAGGCTTGTCCGTCGAGGGCCGCTCCGTTGCGGAGAGGGGTTTCTCTTCGTCGCGCATGCCTGCAGTTGAGAAAAGGTGCGGCGGAGAAAAAGACCCGTTACTGCCATAACACGTCTCGAAGATTAGTGAGCCGCCGCACCTTTTTTATCGGGAAGCCTATGAAGATACTTCTGTACGGAGTTCCGGACGGAGCGATCGTTCGCATCGCCGTTCGCTACGGATTCCGGGTGACCGGTTCGCTCGACGAGGAGGTCGGGACATCCGACATCCTGGTGCCGATACGTTCGGTTCGGTCGTCTGCCGGATTGCTGTCGCTCTACGATACGCTGATCGTCCGTGAGGCTGAAATCGATGCCGTGGTCGTCTGCGGTACCGGAAACGACGAAATCGAGAGTACGATACGTTATGGCGCGTCGCCGGGAAAACTGTTCTCGTTGTGTGTCGATGCCGACCTCGAAACGCTGGAGTATGAACT
>CAMWJM010000111.1 GCA_947174575.1 uncultured Alistipes sp.
GTCGCGGGTGCGCCGCAGCGCGAGCGTCAGGTCGCCGTTGCCTTTCTTGATCTTGGTGTCCGAAACCTCGGCGGGCGTATAGTCGGCCACGGCGGCGCACATCACGGCGCCGTCGGCCCGCTCGAATGCGGCGACCGCGGCATCGAACATCTCGGCAGCCGACTCTACGTCGACCCGCTCGACCCCCTGGGGCGTCGGCAGCGCAGTGCGGCCGCTCACCAACACCGCTTCGGCGCCGCGGCGCGCCAGCTCGGCGGCTATGGCATAGCCCATCTTGCCGGTCGAGCGGTTGGAAATGAACCGCACGGGGTCGATAGCCTCGATCGTGGCTCCGGCCGTGACGACGAACCGCTTGCCGCGCAATGCACCGACTGAAGTGCAACCCGTTCCGGGTTCGAGCATCTCTTCTTTCCCGAAACTTCCGGCTTCATTCTTGCTTGCCGCCTTGTCGCCGGACATTGCCCCTGATGGATGCAAAAACATCGTGTTCAGGTACTTCACGATTTCTTCGGGTTCGGCCATGCGACCTTTGCCCACCAAGCCGCTCGCCAGCTCGCCTTCGGCCGGTTCGACGATCCGCACGCCGCGCCCGGTCAGGACACGCAGGTTTTCCTGTGTAGCAGCATGGGCGTACATGTCCAAATCCATGGCGGGTGCCGCGACCACCGGACAGCGGGCCGAGAGATAGGTCGTGAGCAGCAGGTTGTCGGCGACGCCGGTGCGCATCTTGGCCAACGTGTTGGCTGTGGCGGGAGCGATCAGATAGCAGTCGGCCCACTCGCCCAATGAGACATGCGAGTTCCAGGCGCCGTTCTCGGGGTCGAAGAACTCCACTAAAATCGGGTTCTTCGAGAGCGTGGCCAGCGTCAGCGGCGTGATGAACTGCTTGGCCAGGGGCGTCATCACCACGCGCACCTCGGCGCCCGCCGTCTTGAGCAGACGACAGAGCATCGCGGCCTTATAGGCTGCGATGCTGCCCGTGACGCCCAGCAAGATGCGGCGCCCCTCCAATGCGGGATATGCGTGCGGCCCGGACGGCATTCGAATCTGCGGTTTTCGATCCGATTCTATTTTATTTATGCTTCGGCCTCGGGCTTGTTCTCCTTGTAGAACAGCTCGTCGTCGAGGAACTCCTCCGTGGCGATGATCACGGGTTTGGGCAGCCGCTCGTAGTAGCGCGAAATCTCGATCTGCTCCCGATTCTCGAACGTCTCCTCCATGGTGTCCGTGGGCGAGGAGAAGTCGGCCAGCTTGCGGTTGAGTTCGGTCTTCAGCTCGGTCGAGATCTGGTTGGCCCGGCGGGCGATGATGTTGACGGTTTCGTAGATGTTGCCCGTCTCCTTGTCCAGGTCGACCAACTTGCGGGTGACGGTGTTGTTGGGAATGTTTTTCTTGATTTCCATCTTATAGATTGTCTTTGTTGTTGCGATCCAGATAGTCGCGCGCATGCTGGGCCATGCGCTCGGCCTCCTTGATGTGCGCCGACTCGGGATAGGCCTCCTTGAACGACAGGTAGGAGTCGAGCATCGCCAGATAGCGGTCGGTCTGCTTCGAAGCGATCGAATTGCTGGCGAAGCGGTAGCTCGCGTCGACGATCAGATACATGATCTCCTCGCGCCGCCGGCTCTCGGGATACTCCTTCAGCGCGTTCTTGAGCGCCGTGATCGCCGACTTGTAGCGGCCGATCTTGTAGTAGGTGTAGGCGTTCAGATAGGCTTTCTCCTGCAGGCGGCCCGTCAACTCCTCCCGGATTTTCAGGAAGTCGTCCGTATATCGGCTCTCGGGGTGGTGCGACATGAATTCGTCGATGGCGATCAGCGCCTGGGTAGTCAGCGTCTGGTCGCGCGAGGGGCCGGGCGCCAGGTAGTAGAAACACATGGCATACATCCCCTCGGCCTCTTCGATGAAGGCGCTGCGCCCGAATTTGCGCCGGAATTCGTCGAGCAGCTCCGAGGCGGTGTCGTAGTCGCGGCCCTTGAACTTGCAGCGGGCGTTGAAATACGAAATCGAATCTTCGCGCTGCGTACCGATGTAGTAGTGCTGCGCCCCCTCGAAGAGCGTCGAGGCGCGCTGCCACTTCTCTTTCTCGTAGTACTCCAGGGCCTTGGCATAGATTCGGTCGGGCTGTCCGCTTTTGAGCAGGGCGTTCATGCCGCTGCAACCGCACAGAACGACCGCCGAGACGATGACCCCGAGGGCCTGTCGGAATGTTCGCTTCATCGATGAATCTTTTACGGCGCTTTATCGCACAAAGTTACGCATAAATTAACGAAAACCAAAAAAAAATATTGTCCGCCCCAATGCCGTAGCGGGTGGAGGGGCCGACCCCGTGGCGAGTATAGACACCGGAGCGCTCGCGCGTTCGGGGCGGCCGGACATGAAAAAGTCCCTGCCGCTGCGGCAGAGACTCGCTCGAAAGCGGCGGATATTCGGATGCCCGGATCGTCGTGCAGTCGAGCTGCCGGAACCGGGCCGTACGAACGGCATTTTTTCAGAAGAAGAATCCGACCGACCCGCCGTATACGATGTCGTGGGGCACTTTGACCCGCTGGGCCGTGCCGCGGGAGGTGAAGGTCTGCCATACGTGGCTGCGCGGATAGCCCGACATGCGGAAATCGATGAAGAACTTGCGGATGTTCAACCCTACGCCGCCCATGAGACCGACGTTGCGGTTGTTGAAATCGACCTGCAGGATGTTCGAGGCGTTGCTGTGCTCGGAGTGGCTTACGCGGAAGAGCGGCCCGCCGAACAAGCGCAGCGGCCCGAACTGCAGACCCAGCTGCACCGGTATTTCGAGTCGGTCGGCCCGCAGCTTCACGGTGCGGTGCACGGCGCCTATGGCCAGTACGTCGTAGTTGACGAACGCATAGTCGAGTTCGCCTTGCAGGTGGAACCGGCGCGAGAGGTTGAGCCGCATGACCAAGCCCAGATCGTAGCCCACGCGCGAATTGCCGGGGATGAAACGGGTGTCGCCGATCTTGATGCGCGAGAATTTGTAGTCGGTGAGGTTCACGCCTCCCCGGAGACCGACCCGAAACCGTTGGGCCGAGACGTTCGCGGCCCCCAACACGAAGAGGAGCGCGAGCAGTGCGGAAATTTTTTTCATAGTTCACTCTTGCTTTTAGTTTTTCGGCGGAGCGGTCACAGCAGGGGCGAGGCGAATCGCAGCAGGTCGCCGAGCGTGCGGCGCCACAAGGGCGGCCGCCACGTCTGCGGCTCGATGCGCATGCACGACCGCAGGTCGGCGTCGAACGTGGCGGCCATGCGTCGGGCCACCGCACGGTCGCGGATGAAGGCCGTGGCTTCGAGGTTGTCCAGCAGACTACGGTAGTCCATGTTGGCCGTGCCGATCGAGACCGTGCGATCGTCGACGATGAGCACCTTGGCGTGCAGAAACCCTTTGTCGTAGCGGTAGAGTTCGACCCCCGCGGCGAGCAAGTCCTCGACATAGGAGTCGGCAGCCAGATCCGCGATGCGCGAATCGCTGCCCGCCGGAATCATCGCTTCGACCCGCACGCCGCAACTCACGGCCAGCCGCAGCGCGTCGAGAATCAGCGTCGGCGGCAGAAAATAGGGCGAGCAGAGCCTCACGCGATGCCGCGCACGGACGATCGCTGCGGCGAACGCCTCGGCCAGAGTCGTGCGCGAGGCGCCCTCCTCGGCCCACGCCAGGTGGATCGGCAGCGGGTCGCGGATCTCGTGCGCCGCGATATAGCGCCTCGGGTCGAGCCGCTCGCCGCAGGTCGCGGCCCAGTCGGCCAGGAAAAGCCGCTGCAGGTCGGCGACCGCGTCGCCCTCCATGCGCAGGTGCTCGTCGCGCCATTTGCCCATGTCGTCTCCGTCGAGATAGTATTTTGCAATATTTATGCCGCCTATGTAGGCTATTTTTCCGTCCGTGACCACTATTTTGCGGTGGTTGCGCCGGGCGGCCCGGGGCGTGAACCACGGGAAGCGCAACGGGGCATAGGCCGCCGTGCGGATGCCGGCCCGGCGCATGCGGCGCAACATGCTGCGGGTCAGCCGCCACGACCCTACGGCGTCGTAGATCACCCGCACCTCCACCCCGGCGCGCGATTTGCGGATGAGGATTTCGGCTATGGTGCGGCCGATGCGGTCGTCGCGGAAGATGTAATACTCCATGTGGATCGAACGCGTGGCCCGCTGCAGCGAGGCGATCAGCGACGAGAAGGCGTCGCCGCCGTCGTGCAGCAGCTCGATCCGGTTGCAGGGCGCGGGACGGGTGCCGCACCCCCGGAAAATGATGCGTTGCAGGGCGTCGCCGCGGCAGGCGGACGGGCAGTGCGGCGGCGCGAGTCGGCGATAACCCGCCAGAATGTAGAGCAGCGTGCCCGCCACGGGTAGCAGCAGGACGATGGCGCCCCATGCGGCGGCCGAAGCGGGTATGCGGTGGCGGCGCGCCAGGAAAACCAGCGCGCCCGCACTCCACAGCAAATGGGAAGCCAGCAGAATAAGCATATCCCGCGGCTGCGGCATACTCCGTGCCAGGGCATTCGAAAAAAGATTTGCTTTTTCGAATTATCCTTTCTATCTTTGTCTATGAAATGACAGGGTTCTGGCCTTTCCGGCCGGGATTCTTGTTTTTTGCTTTTTCGAAGTCGGAGCGTCCTCGCGGGCGACCGCGGGAAAATTATTTTACGTTATGGCAAAAGAGATTATTTATCTGACGGCGGAGGGTTACAAAAAGCTCAAGGATGAACTCGATCACATGCGTTCCGTCGAGCGTCCGGCCATTTCGGCAGCGATCGCCGAGGCGCGCGACAAGGGCGACCTTTCGGAGAACGCGGAGTACGACGCAGCCCGCGAGGCCCAGGGCCTGCTGGAGATGCGCATCGCCAAGATGGAAGATACGATCGCCAACGCGCGGATCATCGACGAGTCGAAGATCGACAAGAGCAAGGTGCAGATATTGAGCAAGGTGACGCTGCTCAACCGCAATACGGGCAAGCAGATGGTCTACACGATCGTCGCCGAGCACGAAGCCAACCTGCGCG
>CAMWJM010000112.1 GCA_947174575.1 uncultured Alistipes sp.
CTAACGCTGCTTCGGGCGCCTATTCGCGGGTTTGCAAGCAAACCGGCCCCTCCGCTGACGCTTTTAGTCCGCCCTCCGTTCGTCGGCGCCGACGTCGGGACGGAATAAATGAATATTTTCTATTCGCAATTTGCCATTTATTTTATACCTTTACGTGCTTTTTACAGAAGAACTTTTACTAATCTCAAAATAGTTATGGCAAATACCACACATGAAAAGCTGTTCGCCGAATTCCCGCCGGTTGCCACCGAGCAGTGGGAGGAGGTGATTACGGCCGACCTGAAAGGTACCGACTACGAGCGCAAACTCGTATGGCGCACGGGCGAGGGGTTCAACGTCCGGCCGTACTATCGCGCTGAAAACCTGGAGGGTCTGCGCTTTTTGGAGTCGCAGGCCGGCGAGTTCCCCTACGTGCGCGGCACGCACGCCCACAACCGGTGGCACATCCACCAGACCGTGACGGTCGCCGATGCCGAGGCCGCCCATGCCGAGGCGCTGCAGTTGCTCGGCTCGGGCGTCGATTCGCTCGGCTTCCACATCGCCAAAGCCGATTTCTCGGCTGCCGAGCTGGATACGCTGCTGCGCGACATCCACCTGCCCGCCGTCGATCTGGTTTTCTGCGGCGAGCAGATGGGCCGCTTCGCCGACCTCGTGCTCGCCAAGCTCGAAAAGGAGGGCACGGCCAAGGACGACGCGCACATCATGTTCTGCATCGACCCGCTGGTCAAGGGCCTTTCGTCCAAGGGCGACTTCTGCTCGCCCGACGGCAAGGAGTGCTTCGCCCGCATCGCCGAGCTGATCCGCAAGACCGCGGATTACAAGCATATCCGCATCGTCAGCATCTCGGGCCAGATTTTCGGCAACTCGGGATCGACGATCGTCGAGGAGCTGGCTTTCGCTCTCTCGGCAGGTCACGACTATCTGGTGCGGCTCACCGAAGCCGGTCTGAACATCGACCAGGCGGCGCGCAAGCTGCGCTTCTCGTTCTCGGTGTCGTCCAACTACTTCCTCGAAATCGCCAAGTTGCGCGCCGCACGCATGCTGTGGGCCAACATCGTCGAGGGCTATAACCCCGAGAAGAAGTGTTCGTGCAAGATGCTGATCCACGCCGAGACTTCGCGCTGGAACCAGACCGTCTACGACCCCTATGTCAACATGCTGCGCGGCACGACGGAAGCGATGTCGGCGGCAATCGGCGGCGTCCACTCGCTGGAGGTCACGCCGTTCGACCGCGCGTTCGAAGCCCCGACGGAGTTCGCCAAGCGCATCGCCCGCAACGTCGAGCTGCTGCTCAAGCACGAGTCGCATTTCGATCAGGTCGTCGACCCGGCCGGCGGTTCGTACTACATCGAGAACCTCACCCAGTCGATCGCGGCCGAGGCGTGGAAGCTCTTCCTCGAAATCGAGGAGCAGGGCGGCTACACCGCAGCTTACAAGGCCGGCACGATCGTCGAGAAGGTCAAGGCTTCGGCCGCCGGCAAGGACAAGAATATCGCCACGCGCCGTCAGATTCTCTTGGGTGCCAACCAGTTCCCCAACTTCACCGAGGTGGCGCCCGCCGAGATCACGGCCGACACCGTGACGCGCACCGCTGCCGAGGGCAACGTGCTGACGCCCTACCGCGGCGCCATGGCGTTCGAGCAGATGCGTCTCGACGTCGACCGCTCGGGCAAGCAACCCAAGGCGTTCATGCTCACGTGCGGCAATCTGGCCATGGCCCGCGCCCGCGCGCAGTTCTCGTGCAACTTCTTCGCCTGCGCCGGCATCCGCGTGCAGGACAACACGTTCTTCCACTCGATCGAGGAGGGCGTGGCTGCGGCTCTGGAGTCGAAAGCCCAGATCGTGGTGGTCTGCGCATCGGACGACGACTACGCCGAGGCAGCGCCCAAGGTCAAGGAGCTGCTGGGCGGCAAGGCCATTCTGGTGGTGGCCGGCGCTCCGGCCTGCACTCCCGAACTGGAGGCCCAGGGCATCACGAACTTCATCAACGTGAAGTCCAACGTGCTCGAAACACTGAAGTTCTACCTTAAAGAAATGGGAATCTGACTATGAGAGCTAAATTTTCGGAACTGAAATACGACGCGGGCGCGCAGGCCTCCTGCTGCGCCTCGAAAGGATGCGGCGAGGTAGAACCGT
This sequence comes from uncultured Alistipes sp., assembly GCA_947174575.1. GTDB lineage: Bacteria > Bacteroidota > Bacteroidia > Bacteroidales > Rikenellaceae > Alistipes. The sequence goes on from CAMWJM010000112.1 coordinate 2,137, forward strand.
GGCTCACCTCCGAGCGCATTCCGGTCAAGGGCACCTACACGGCCGCCGACCTGGAGGGCATGGAGCACTTGAACTATGCCGCCGGTATAGCCCCGTTCCTGCGCGGCCCCTATTCGACGATGTATGTGATGCGTCCGTGGACGATCCGCCAGTATGCCGGCTTCTCCACGGCCGAGGAGTCGAATGCGTTCTACCGCCGCAATCTGGCCGCCGGCCAGAAAGGTCTGTCGGTGGCGTTCGACCTCGCGACGCACCGCGGCTACGACGCCGACCACCCGCGCGTGGTGGGCGACGTGGGCAAGGCCGGCGTGTCGATCTGCTCGGTGGAGGACATGAAGGTGCTCTTCAACGGCATTCCGCTCGACCGCATGTCGGTGTCGATGACCATGAACGGCGCCGTGCTGCCCGTGCTGGCGTTCTACATCGTCACGGGTCTGGAGCAGGGCTGCACGCTCGACCAGCTCTCGGGTACGATCCAGAACGACATCCTCAAGGAGTTCATGGTGCGCAACACCTATATCTATCCGCCCGAGTTCTCGATGCGCATCATCGCCGACATCTTCGAGTACACGTCGAAGCACATGCCCAAGTTCAACTCCATTTCGATCTCGGGCTACCACATGCAGGAGGCGGGCGCCACGGCCGACATCGAGCTGGCCTACACGCTGGCCGACGGTCTGGAGTATCTGCGTGCGGGCGTCAACGCCGGCATGTCGATCGACGCGTTCGCACCGCGCCTGTCGTTCTTCTGGGCGATCGGCATGAATCACTTCATGGAGATCGCCAAGATGCGCGCGGCCCGCATGCTGTGGGCCAAGATCGTGAAGCAGTTCGATCCCAAGAACCCCAAGTCGCTGGCGCTGCGCACCCACTCGCAGACCTCGGGCTGGTCGCTCACGGAGCAGGATCCGTTCAACAACGTGGCCCGCACGGCGATCGAAGCCATGGGCGCGGCACTGGGCCACACCCAGTCGCTGCACACCAACGCGCTGGACGAGGCGATCGCCCTGCCGACCGACTTCTCGGCCCGCATCGCGCGCAACACGCAGATTTACATCCAGGAGGAGACCTCCGTATGCCGCGAGGTCGACCCGTGGGCAGGCTCCTACTATGTGGAGACGCTCACCGACGAGATCGCCCGCAAGGCCTGGGGCCACATCCAGGAGATCGAGAAACTCGGCGGCATGGCCAAGGCCATCGAAACGGGTATTCCGAAGATGCGCATCGAGGAGTCGTCGGCCCGCACGCAGGCCCGCATCGACTCGGGCGAGCAGAAGATCATCGGCGTGAACGAATACCGTCTGGCAAAGGAGGCGCCGATCGACATTCTGGCCGTGGACAACACCGCCGTGCGCGAGAGTCAGGTGAAGCGTCTGCAGGAACTGCGCGCGAACCGCGACGAAGCGGCCGTGAAGCAGGCCCTCGCCGCGATCACCGAGTGCGTGAAGACCAAGCAGGGCAACCTGCTGGAGCTGGCCGTCGAGGCGGCCAAGGTACGCGCCACGCTGGGCGAAATCTCCGACGCCTGCGAAGTGGTGGTAGGCCGCTACAAGGCGGTGATCCGTTCGATTTCGGGGGTTTACAGTTCGGAAGTGAAGAAAGACGAATCGTTCGAGCGCGCCAAGACGCTGTGCGCCGAATTTGCCAAGAAGGAGGGCCGGCAGCCCCGCATCATGATCGCGAAACTGGGTCAGGACGGCCACGACCGCGGCGCCAAGGTGGTGGCTACGGGTTATGCCGACATCGGCTTCGACGTGGACATGGGGCCGCTGTTCCAGACTCCCGAGGAAGCAGCTCGTCAGGCTGTGGAGAACGACGTGCACATCGTGGGCGTGTCGTCGCTGGCGGCCGGACACCTCACGCTGGTGCCCCAGATCATCGCCGAGCTGAAGAAGCTGGGCCGCGAGGACATCATCGTGATCGTGGGCGGCGTGATCCCGGCCCAGGACTACGACGAACTCTATCGCGACGGTGCTGCGGCGATCTTCGGCCCCGGCACCCCGATCGCCAAATCGGCCATCAAGATGCTCGAAATCCTGATGGAAGAATAGGGCGAAACCCACACTCATGAATGCAGCCAGGCGCCTCCCGCAATGGGAAGCGCCTGGCGATTTTTATGAATAGTCGGTTCCCGCCGAGGTGCCATCACACCTCGGCAGGAACCGATGAACTGCCGGACTTCGATCTATTCGGCTCGAACCTCGCGCCCCGACGACAGAAGCGAACTTGCCGGATTCGCGACCTGCGCATCGGGCGGCTTCACCATGTGCCGGACTTCCGTTCATCGCGACACAGCCGACCGAGACGGCGCGGGAAAGAGAGGGGAGCAGAACCGAATCGAAGAACCTATAGACGACGGGAGCATCTGAATGGGAGTACCCCGAAGACTGACGTCAGTGAAAAAAACAGTTGCCCTCGGAAGGTCGCGTTGCTGTGCACAGCGGTTGTCGATCATGGAAGAAATGAGCGCTCGACGACAACACGCGACCGGCGAAGACCCGACAAAGATACGCCCCCGAAAACCCGATGTCAAGACCCCGCCGTAAAAAACGACCGCCGCAGTGCGGAAAACGACGACTCCGTGCACGAATTCGCAACAAAAATCCGAATATCGCACTAACATTCAACGAATTGCATATATATGTATGTGTATAGGAGGGCCAAGAACCGGAGCAAGGGGCAGAATCGAGGGCTGGAACAGCAACAAACCCAAAGGCAAATGGGTTACAGAGGAAGAACAGAAACAGGGAATACGGACAGGTGGGTATATGCGGGTGGCGCAGGAGGAGAAGAGTGAGTATGCGGG
>CAMWJM010000113.1 GCA_947174575.1 uncultured Alistipes sp.
ACGGGCAAGCAGATGGTCTACACGATCGTCGCCGAGCACGAAGCCAACCTGCGCGAGGGTAAGCTGGCGATCGGCACGCCCATCGCCAAGGCCCTGCTGGGCCACAAGAAAGGCGACTGCGTAGAGGTCGAGGTGCCCGCCGGGACGGTGCATTTCGAAATCGTGGACATCAACATATAGCTATAAAGTCTCCGGAGCTTTCCGGGGGGGGCGACTTCCGGATCGCCCAAAAATATTGCAGCCGCATCGGGATTCCGATGCGGCTGCTGTATTTAACGAATTCAACGATCCGCCCGAACAGGTTTCTGCCGTACTACTGCAATGAATATTGCGTTGCTGTCGTTGTCTTCGGTAGCTCGGTAAATCTTGGCGCGTGAGTTTACAACGCCTTGATTTCGTGCAGCACCTGGTTGGTTTTGCGCACGGCGGCTGCCGATTCGGCGAATTTGTTCTCCTCTTTCTTGGTGAGGTCGATCTCCACGATCTTCTCGATGCCCTTGCGGCCGATGATCGCCGGTACGCCGATGCAGATGTCGGTCTGACCGTATTCGCCCTCCAGGTAGCACGAGCAGGGGATCAGCTTCTTCTGGTCGTTGAGGATCGCCTCGACCAGCATCGATGCCGCGGCACCCGGAGCATACCAGGCCGACGTGCCGATGAGCTTGGTGAGCGTAGCGCCGCCCACCATGGTGGCTGCCACGGCCTCCTGCAGTTTCTTTTTCGAGGCGAACTGCGTCACGGGCACGCCGTTGACGGTGGCCTTGGAGAGCAGCGGGATCATGGTCGTGTCGCCGTGACCGCCGATCACCATGCCGTCGACGTTGTTGATGTTGCTGCGCGTGGCCTTGGCCAGGTAGCATTTGAAACGGGCCGAGTCGAGCGCGCCGCCCATGCCGATCACGCGGTGCTTGGGCAGACCCGAGGCCTTGAGCGCCAGGTAGGTGAGCGTGTCCATCGGGTTGGCCACCACGATGACGATGGCGCGCGGCGAATATTTCACGATCTGCGCCACGACGCTCTTCATGATCTCGGCGTTGGTGCCGATGAGTTCTTCGCGCGTCATGCCCGGCTTGCGGGGGATGCCCGAAGTGATGACCACCACGTCCGAGTTGGCCGTTTTTCTGTAGTCGTCGGTCGCGCCCGTGAGTTTGGTGTCGAAATCCATCAAGGTCGCGGTCTGGTACATGTCCAGCATCTTGCCTTCCGACAACCCCTCTTTGATGTCGATCAGCACGACTTCGCTCGCCACTTCGCGGCAAGCCAGCACATTTGCGCAGGTGGCGCCCACGGCGCCGGCTCCTACAACGGTAACTTTAGACATAGGTATTTATTTAAGTTCGTTTCATACAACTTTCCCTGCTCCGGCATGATTCCGGTGTGCCGGCGCAGCGCTCGGAAGCAGAAAAAGAATCGGACTTTTATCGAACGGATCGGTTGGGCTTATCCGATGAGTTCGGCATATTTCTCGGGCGTCAGCAGCGCGTCGTAGTCGGCCGGATCGGCGACCTTGACTTTCACCAGCCAGCCCTCGCCGTAGGCGTCTTTGTTGACGATCGACGGATCGGCATCGACGGCCGGATTGAACTCCACGATCTCGCCGCCTACGGGCAGGAACGCGTCGCTCACGGTTTTCACGGCTTCGATCGAGCCGAACACCTCGCCTGCAGCCAGCGTCTCGCCCACGGTGGGCACGTCGACGAACACGATGTCGCCCAACTGGCTCTGCGCGAAGTCGGTGATGCCGACGACGGCCGTGTCGCCCTCGATGCGGCACCATTCGTGATCGCTGGAGTATCGGAGATCGGTAGGTACGTTCATAACGCTACGGTTTTAAGTTTTTTACTGGTGCAAATATAGTTGTTATTTTTTTAACAGCAACAAATTCCGCTATTTTTTCACCACGAATTCGATCGCTCCGAACAGATATGCGCCCGTCGAGCCGTCGGCGTGGCGCAGCAGCAGTTCGCCGGTGGGGCGCACGCCCTCGATGCAGGCCTCGATCTCGCCCCGGCCGGGTATGCGATAAACATGCCGCTCGCCCAGGCGGTACATCCTGCGGCGATAATCGTCCTGCAAAATGTCTGCCTCGCCCTGTTCGAGCAGGGCGTAGCGGTCGCGGCACTTGGCGAGGAACGTTTCGAGCACCTCGGCACGGTCGAACGTGCGGCCCGCGAGCTGCGTCATCGACACCGGATTGGGCAGCGCGGGATCGAACGCCGTCTGGTTGACGTTGATGCCGATGCCGGCGATCGACCGGGCGAGGTGGGTTCCCGAGTAGCGGTGTTCGATGAGCATGCCCACGATCTTGCGGTCGCCGGCATAGATATCGTTCGTCCACTTGATGCGCGTGGCGATGCCGTAGTGCGCAAAGGTGTCGGTCAGTGCCAGCGCTATGGCCTCGGAGAGCAGGAATTGTTCGCCAACGGGCAGAAACCGCGGTTCGAGCACCAGCGAGAAAGTCAGATTTTCCCCCTCGGGACTATGCCACACGTGGCCCCGCTGTCCGCGCCCGGCCGTCTGCCGCTCGGCCCACACCGCGTCGCCGTGGCGGTACTTCGGGTCGCGCGCCTCGTCGTTGGTCGACGTGGTGGAAGCGAGCCGGTAAATCATAAAATTTGTTCCTGCCCGTTCCATATATTATAGGTCTCCTGCTCTAATCGGGACCGGGTGTAAATCTGTGGCCGGTAGCTTTTTTCCGACTGAAGAACGAACTTACCGTCAGCGATTCTATAAGTCCTACTCATCCTCGATGCCGGAAAACTGCTGAAATCGGCAAACGATATGGAATTGGGTGCGAGGGGTTTCAGCATATGAATGATCACTTCATAGTTCTCCGTAACCTCATATTGTTTGACTGCGATCCCGGGAAAATACCATACGCTCGCCTCCAGCGTATCCAGCACATGGCCTTCGGAATCGACGACGACCAGCAGGTCGGTCAAATAGTCGGTCGGGCCGCCGAAGCTGGCGACGAACAAATAATAAGGAGTATCGGGAATGCGGAATTTGGCATAGCTGTCCGGGGCCGACTCTTCCGTATCGGCCATAAAATAAGAGGTGCATTGTATGTCCTCGTAGAGTTTCGCCGAGATGTACCCTTTGTAACCGGGGATGCCGTACGATCGTTTGGTTATGTCTTTAGCAGCTTTGAACGGCACGTCGGTCGTCGGCATGTCGGCCACCAAGTTCGCGAACGGAGCTTGAGCCTGAACGTCGGCCCGAGCTAAAACCGCGACGACGGCGATTATAAATGCTTTTTTCACCGTTGCATTCATTCGTATATTCCCGTATACGTCGCCGGCGTGAGGGCGCGCAGCTCGGCCTTGACGCTCTCGGCGACGTCGAGCGTCGAGATGAACTCGGCGATCGTCTCGGCGGTGATATGGGTGTTGGTGCGTGTCAGGGCCTTGAGCGCTTCGTAAGGCTCGGGATAGCCCTCGCGGCGCAGAATGGTCTGGATGCCCTCGGCCACCACGGCCCAGTTGGCTTCCAGATCGCGGTCGAGAACTTCGCGATTGAGAATCAACTTGTTCAGCCCTTTCAGCAGCGATTGCAGCGCGATGATCGAGTGGGCCATCGGCACGCCTATGTTGCGCAGCACCGTCGAGTCGGTCAGGTCGCGTTGCAGCCGCGAGACGGGCAGCTTGGCCGCCAGATGCTCGTAAATGGCATTGGCCAGCCCCAGGTTGCCCTCGGCGTTCTCGAAGTCGATGGGGTTGACCTTGTGGGGCATGGCGCTCGATCCCACTTCGCCCGCCTTGATCCGCTGCTTGAAATACTCCTCGGAGATATACAGCCACATGTCGCGCGCGAGGTCTATGAGGATCGTGTCGATGCGCTTGAGGTTGTCGAAAATCGCCGCCAGATTGTCGTAGTGCTCGATCTGGGTGGTGTAGCGCGAGCGGCAGAGACCCAGCGTTCCGCCCACGAAGCGGTCGGCGAACGCCGACCAGTCGATCGAGGGATAGGCGGCGTGGTGGGCGTTGAAATTGCCCGTCGCCCCGCCGAACTTGGCCGGCACGGCAATGGCGTGCAGCATGGCGATCTGTTTGTCGAGGCGCTCGACGAATACGAGCAGCTCCTTGCCCAGAGTCGTGGGCGAGGCGGGCTGTCCGTGGGTGCGGGCCAGCATCGGCACGGCGCGCCACTCCTCGGCGAGGGCGGCGAGTTTGTCGCGCACCTCCCCGACGGCCGGATCGTAGACCTCGGCCAGCGCCTCCTTGAGCGAGAGGGGGATCGCCGTGTTGTTGATGTCCTGCGAGGTGAGTCCGAAGTGCACGAATTCGCGGTAGTCGCCCAGCCCGAGAGCCTCCATCTTCTCCTTGATGATGTACTCTATGGCCTTGACGTCGTGGTTCGTGACCGCCTCGATCTCCTTGACCCGCTGGGCGTCGGCCGGCGAGAAATCGAGGTAGAGGGCACGCAGCGCGGCAGCCGTCGACCGGTCGACGAAAGCCAACTGGGGCAGCGGCAGTTCGCACAGGGCGATGAAGTATTCGACTTCGACGCGGATGCGGTAGCGGATGAGCGCCTGCTCGGAAAAATAGTCGGCCAGCTTCTCCGTTTTCTCGCGGTAGCGTCCGTCGACGGGCGAAATGGCGGTCAGGGCATTCAGCATATTCGGGGATATTAGGGTATTGGGTTCGTTCCGGCACCAAATTTACGACAAATTATTGAATTTCGCCTATTTTTCCATACCTTTGCAATCATGAGATTCCTTATCGTTTTCGTCGATGCCCTGGTCGCTTTCGTGCAGCGCAATCCGTTGACGGTGCTGTGCCTGGCGGTGCTGGCGCTGGTCGCGCCGAGTCTGTTCCGGGGGCTTGCGGCGTTCGTGCTGTATATATTCATAGGTACGGTGCTGCTGTGCGTGTTGCTGGCGCTGTTGTTCCGCTGGCGGCTCTAT
>CAMWJM010000114.1 GCA_947174575.1 uncultured Alistipes sp.
ATGCTGGGCGAGAGCGACGAGCTGCACGACCGTCTGGTGGCCAACGTGGAGCATTTCCGCACGAAGATGATGGCTGCCGGGTTCGACATCAAACCCACGCAGTCGGCGATCTGCGCCGTGATGCTCTACGACGCCAAGTTGTCGCAGGATTTCGCCGCCAAGCTGCAGGACGAGGGCGTTTTCGTCACGGGGTTCTACTACCCCGTCGTGCCCAAGGGTCAGGCGCGCATCCGCGTGCAGGTGTCGGCGGGCCATACCACCGAGCAGCTCGACCGCTGCGTCGCCGCTTTCGTGAAGATCGGCAAAGAATTGAAAGTCATCGAATAACACGCTACGTCTATGTCTAAGGTTCCCCTGGACGCGATCGACCGCAAGATCCTCAAATACCTCATCAAGAATGCCCGGATGCCTTTTCTGGAGATCGCCCGCGAATGCGGCATTTCGGGAGCGGCCATACACCAACGCATCCGCAAACTCAACGACCAGGGCGTGATTCTGGGCAGCCGCCTGATCGTCGACCCCAAGATGATGGGGTTCGATGTCTGCGCCTATATCAGCATCACGCTCAAAGACCCCCAGTTGCTCAAGCCGACGGTGGAGAATCTGAAGGAGGTGCCCGAGATCGTGGAGTGCCATTTCATCACGGGCAAGGGCAATATTCTGGTCAAGATCTATTGCGTGGATAACGAACACCTCATGCAGACGCTTTTCGAGGGTATTCTGCGCATTCCCGGCATCGCGACGACCGAGACGACCATTTCGCTCGAAGAGTCGTTCCAGCGCCAGGTAAACGTGGATTTCATCGAAGAATAGACGAACGGCGACCGACCGACAATAGGGCGACCGGTAAATCCGGTGGTAGCGATCGAATGGGCGTCGGGTGATTTCGGCCGTTATGCGTCGGGAAAACTGCAGACGGATATTTGTCGGTGCCGACGAATAAATGCAAGGGTTGCGGGCAATTCGGCGGGTGAAAAACAGTATGCGTGGCTGTTGGGGTTGAAATTCGGTCGCAACGATTCCGTGTTTTATCCTCGGATGTTCCTCGGGAGCATCGGGGGGGTGATTAGCAAGACGGCCCCGATTTATCTTGTTCGAACATGGATTTTACCGCCGCAGCCTGCGGGGCGCACATTTTTTGCGGGCCTCCGCCGGGGGTGGTTGTATAGTCCGAGCAAAATGAATAGGGGGCTTTGCGGAGAAACATTCGTATAGAGGGCGCTTTTCGGACAAACATTCGCAAGAGGAAACACGGGTAGTTGCGGCGTTCGGAGTTTTTATCGTTTGTCGATAAAATTTTTTTGATATTCAAAATTTGTTTCTATATTTGCTCCCGTTAAACCGGTTGCCATACCCGGTTTCGCCGCACGATCGCCGAAGGGTCGATAGGCAGGGACGCACGATTTCGAAAAGGTGATACGGTCTCGGAATATCGAACAGGAATGTCCTACAAGAATGGCACGCAGGAGCGTCGATGCTGAAGCGATAATATTGAGGCGGCAGTATTGATGTGTCGGTATTAAGGCGTCGGCTTGTCGCGATGTCGGATTCTGTTCGAGGGGCCGGGGCGGTAAGATGATTATATTTCGAATTTAAAATAATTGCGATGGATTTACTCACTGTGGAGCATGTCGTCAAGCAGTATGCCCGGCACAAGGCGCTCGACGACGTGTCGCTGACCATTCCCCGCGGATCGGTCTACGGTCTGCTCGGCCCCAACGGCGCGGGCAAGACGACCTTGATCCGCATCATCAACCGCATCACGGCGCCCGACAGCGGTCGCGTGCTGTTCGGCGATCGCGAAATCCGGCCCGCGGACGTGCTGCGGATCGGCTATCTGCCCGAGGAGCGGGGTCTCTACAAGAAGATGAAGGTCGGCGAGCAGGCGATCTTCTTCGCCCGGCTGAAGGGCCTTTCGCGGCGCGAGGCGGTGGAGCGGCTGAAGCAGTGGTTCGTGAAGTTCGGCATCGAGGGCTGGTGGGACAAGAAGGTGGAGGAACTCTCCAAAGGCATGGCGCAGAAGGTGCAGTTCATCGTCACGGTGCTGCACGAACCCGAGCTGTTGATCTTCGACGAGCCGTTTTCGGGCTTCGACCCCATCAACGCCAACCTGCTCAAGGAGGAGATCATGGCCTTGCGCGACAAGGGTGCGACGATCATCTTCTCGACGCATAATATGGCGTCGGTGGAGGAGATTTGCGACCATATCACGTTGATCGACAAGTCGCACAACATCCTCTCGGGGCGTGTGGACGACATCCGCCGTCGCCATGGGTCGAACATCTTCGAAGTGGCTTTCCGCGGCGAAGAAGATGCCCTGCGCCGTGCGATCGAGGGGCGCTGCGAGATTCTGGAGGGGGCGCCCGAGGAGTCGGCCTACCGGACGCTGCGCCTGCAAGTCGAGAACGACGGCGAAGTGCGGAGCGTCATCGCGGCGGTCAACGAAGCCGTGGAGTTGCGGTCGTTCCGCGAAATCATCCCCTCGATGAACGACATCTTCATCCGGGCCGTCGCCGGAACGTTATAACAAGGGGAAAAGTCAAGCTCTCGGAGAGAGATGGAAAAAGAACTTTGCGATTGGGCGAGAAAACCCTCTTTTGCCATAGCAAAAACGTATAAAACAACTGTCGACTTATGTCTAACGTATCGCTTATCATAGGGCGCGAATTCAACGCTCGTGTCCGCAAAAAATCGTTCATCATCACCACGTTGCTCATGCCCGTGTTGATGCTCGGCCTGATGGTGGCGCCGGCCCTCATCATGGAGTTCTCGCGCGGCGACGAGAAGCGCATCGCCGTGATCGACGAGAGCGGCCTGGTCGCTCCGGAGCTGCAGGACGGCGACGAATTGTCGTTCGAGACGACCGATCTGTCGCTCGAGGAGGCTCGGCGCGAGCTGACCGACCGGTTCGGCGTGCTCTTCATCGGCGGCGACATCCTCGCCAACCCCAACGATGTGCGGCTTTATGCCAATTCTACGTCGTCGATCGTCGTGGAGAGCAACATCACGGGGCAGATAGAACGCATCCTCGAAGCCGAAAAACTCCGGGGCTACAACATCGAAAACCTGTCGCAGATCCTCGACGAGGTGAAGACTTCGGTGTCGATGCAGACTTTCCGCAACGACAAATCGCAGGAGGAGGATTCGCAGGCGCAGTCGTCGATCGTGGCCACGGTGCTGGGCTATGTGCTCGGGTTCGTGCTCTACATGTTCCTGTTGATCTACGGGTCGATGGTCATGCAGTCGGTGATCGAGGAGAAAAACAGCCGCGTGCTGGAGGTGATGGTTTCGTCGGTGCGGCCGTTCGACCTGATGCTGGGCAAGATTCTGGGCGTGGCGCTCGTCGCCGTGGTGCAGATTCTGGTGTGGGGCGTGTTGATCTGCGGCATCGGAGGGCTGGTGCTGCCGCAGCTCATGCCTGCCGATGTGCTGGCCGGGGCGCAGGCCGTGCAAGCCGGGATGCCCGATGCGGCGACGGTCGAGGGGCTGAATCCCGAGATGTTGCAGGCCGTGGCCGCCATGACCGACATGGGCTATGTGGTGAAGATTTTCGTGTGTCTGCTGCTGTTCGTCTTCGGCGGCTATCTGCTCTATTCGGCGATGTTCGCCGCGGTGGGTTCGGCCGTGGACAGCGTGCAGGACGCCTCGCAGCTGCAGATGCCCATCACGCTGCCGATCATCTTGGCGTTGTTGATGATGCTGGCCGTGATCAAAGACCCCGATTCGCAGTTGGCGTTCTGGTTTTCGGTGATTCCGTTCACCTCGCCGGTAGTGATGATGGCCCGCATCCCCTACGAAATTCCATGGTGGGAAATCGTCCTGTCGCTCGCGGTGCTCTACGCCTCGTTCGTGGGTATGGTGTGGCTGGCGTCGAAGATTTACCGTGTGGGCATCTTCATGTATGGCAAGAAACCGACTTTCAAGGAGCTGGCCAAATGGATCGGATACAAGTATTGAATTTTTTCATTAAATTTGCAGCACAACTACCGGGAAACGGATATTTAACGGAATAATTTAACCACTATGATTTCGATCGACAACTACGATTTCAAAGGCAAGCGCGCCTTGGTGCGCGTGGACTTCAACGTGCCCCTCGACGCCGAGGGGCATGTGACCGACGACACCCGCATCCGTGCGGCCGTGCCGACGATCAAAAAGGTGCTCGCCGAGGGCGGTTCGGTGATCCTCATGTCGCACATGGGACGTCCGAAGAAGAACCCCGATCCCAAATATTCGCTGGAGCAGATCGTGCCCGCCGTGGAGAAGAACCTCGGCGTGAAGGTCGCTTTCGCCGGCGACTGCATGGGCGACAAGGCGGCCGAAATGGCTGCGGCGCTGAAGCCCGGCGAAGTGCTGCTGCTCGAAAACCTGCGTTTCTACGCCGAGGAGGAGGGCAAGCCCCGCGGTCTGGCCGAAGATGCCACCAAGGAGGAGAAGGACGCCGCCAAGAAAGCGCTGAAAGAAGGCCCGCAGAAAGAGTTCGTCAAGAAGCTCGCTTCCTATGGCGACTGCTATGTCAACGACGCGTTCGGCACGGCGCACCGCAAGCACGTTTCGACCTACTTGATTGCTAAATACTTCCCTGCTGACAAGATGTTCGGCTACCTCATGGAAAAGGAGGTCAAGGCCATCGCGGCCGTCATGGAGAAGCCCGCGCGTCCGTTCTGCGCCATCATCGGCGGCTCGAAGGTGTCGTCGAAGATCGGTGTCATCAAGGCCTTGATCGAGAAGTGCGATTCGATCGTCATCGGCGGCGGCATGACCTACACGTTCGCTGCGGCGCAGGGCGGCAAGGTCGGCAAGTCGATCTGCGAACCTGACATGTTCCCCGTGGCGCTCGAAATCCTGGAGCTGGCCAAGCAGAAAGGCGTGCAGCTCGTC
>CAMWJM010000115.1 GCA_947174575.1 uncultured Alistipes sp.
CATGGCCACAGTGATCGCATTAGCCAATCAGACAGGGGGCGTGGGCAAAACCACCACGGCCATCAACCTTGCCGCCTCGCTGGCCCTGCTGGGGCAGAAAGTGCTGCTGCTCGACGCCGATCCCCAGGCCAACGCCACCTCGGGACTGGGTTTCGACATCGACCTGGAGGGCATCTACGAGTGCATCGCGGGTACGCGCCAGGCCTCGGAGGTGATCCTCGAAAGCCCCGATGTGAAGAACCTCTGGGTGCTCCCTTCGTCGATCGACCTGGTGGCCGCCGACGCCGAGCTGCCCAAAATGGAGGACGCCCACCATGTCCTCAAACGCATCGTCGACTCGGTGCGCGAGCGGTTCGACTACATCTTCATCGACTGCTCCCCCTCGCTGGGCTACACCACGGTCAACATCCTCACGGCGGCCGACACGGTGCTCATCCCCGTACAATGCGAATACCTCGCCCTCGAAGGACTTTCGAAGCTCCTGGCCACGATCCGCAAGGTCAAGAGTTCGCTCAACCCCTCGCTCGAAATCGAGGGTTTCCTGCTGACCATGTACATGCGCAACCGCCTCAACAACCAGGTGGTCACCGAGGTGCGCGACCACTTCGGCGCCCTGACCTACGAGACGGTCATCCTGCGCAACATCCGCCTGGGCGAAGCTCCCTCGCACGGCAAGCCCATCGTCCTCTACGACGCCACGGCCTCCGGAGCCGAGAACTACTTGAGTCTGGCACGGGAATTTCTCAAACGCAACAAGAAAAACTGATCCATGAAACAGCAGAAAGGTTTAGGTCGCGGTCTGGACGCCATCTTCGGCGCCGATTCGCTCGACACGCTCGACGCCCGTCTCAAACCCATGAGCCGCATGGCCGAGATCGAGATCGCCGACATCATCCCCAACCCCACGCAGCCCCGCACGCAGTTCGACGAGGAGGCGCTCGACGAACTGGCCGACTCGATCCGCCAGTTAGGCGTCATCCAACCCGTCACGGTCAAGAAGTCGACCGACGGCAAATACATCATCATCAGCGGCGAGCGTCGCTGGCGCGCCGCGCAGCGGGCCGATCTGAAGACCCTGCCCGCCTACATCCGCGAGGTCGACGACGAGAACCTCCACGCCATGGCTCTCGTGGAGAACATCCAGCGCCAGGACCTCAACGCCATCGAAATCGCCCTGGGCATGCAGCGCCTGATCGACGAGTGCCACCTCACGCAGGACGCCCTTTCGGAGAAAGTGGGCAAGAAGCGTTCGTCGGTGTCGAACTACCTGCGTCTCTTGAAGCTCCCCGATCAGGTGCAGCTGGCGCTCAAGGAGGGTCTGATCTCCATGGGCCACGCCAAGGCCATAGCCGGCGCCCCCGAGGAGGAGCAGTTGCGCGTGCTGAAGAAGTGCGTCAAGAAATCGCTCTCCGTGCGTCAGGCCGAGGAGCTGGTGCGTTCGCTCTCCGAGCAGCCGGCACAGGCCGCCGCCCCGACCGAGGACGAGGAGTATCCCGAAAGCTATTCGCGGCTGGTGGAGCAGCTCGAAAAGTTCTTCTCGCAGGAGATCGCCATCAAGCGCTCGAAGAACGGCGGCGGCAAGATCACCATCGGCTTCGCCGACGACAAGGACATCGAGCGGTTCATCGAGCGTTTCAACTCCCGTTCCTGAAATCCGCATGGCCCGAATCCGGAACCGTCTGTTTCTGCTGCTCGCCGCGCTCTGCGTAGCCTCGACGGCCGACGCCCAACTGCGGCGCGGCGCGCGTACGGTCGTACGCGGCGGCATGGCACCCCGGCTGGATTCGTTGCGCATGCGGGCCGATTCGCTCGCCGAGGCGGCTTTCGCCGCTTCGCTCGATTCGCTGCTCGACGCCGAGTTCCGCGCCGACTCGATCCGCGTGGCGCAGCTCCGCACCGACGACCGCCGCGCCCTCGATTCGCTGGCCGCCGCACGCCTCGGGCAGCCCGACGCTCCCCGGATCGACACCGCCCGGCGGCAGGTCTTCCGCAAGGGGTGGTTCATGAACGACTCCATGTCGCTGTCCAAAGTGAGTTGGATTTCGACCGTCGTGCCCGGCTACGGCCAGATCTACAACAAGCAGTATTGGAAGCTCCCGATCCTCTACGGCACCGTGGGCGCCGGCCTGGCGCTCTTCATCCACGAGAACAACGCCTACCGCCCCCTCAAGCGGCAGTACGACGCCCTGACGGATCGCAGCCTGGTGCGCACGCCCGAGCTGAATGCCCTGCAGGATCGGATGATCCGCAGCAACACGCGCCGCCAGATCTACCTGGGGCTGACCATCGCCTCCTACATCTACTTCATCGGCGACGCCGCGGTCAACTACTCCACCAACGACGTATCGCACGTCAAGAAAGCCACCACCCTGGCCTGCATCTTCCCCGGAGCGGGACAGGTCTACAACAAAAGCTACTGGAAAGTGCCGTTCGTCGTGGGCGGCTTCGCGTCGATGATCTACTGCATCGACTGGAACAACCGCGGCTACCAGCGCTTCAAGAAAGCCTACAATCTGTTGAGCGACTACGAAGCCCATCCCGAGGAGTACCCCGACGGCCCCACCGACGAGTTCCACGGGCGCTACTCGGCCTCCTTCATCCTCAACCTGCGCAACAACTACCGGCGCAACCGCGACCTCTGCATCATCATCGCCGGGGCGCTCTACGTGCTGCAAATCATCGACGCCCACGTCGATGCCCATCTCAAGGACTACGACATTTCCGACGACCTCTCCATGAACCTGGAGCCGCTCGTCGACTATACCTATCTCCCCTCGGCCGGCGGCAATCGCCCCGTCTTCGGGTTCAATATGAGTCTCAAATTCTGACCATGAAAAACCTGCTCGTTCTGCTGCTTCTGCTCTCCGCATCCGCCTCTTCGGCTGCGCACCTCGACCGCGCTCCCCGCAAGAAGAAATCCCAGGCCGAAACCCCGGCGCCCCGAAGCGTCGATCCCGTCATTCCGGACGAAGCTACCGTATGCCCTCTGCCGGACATCGACGCGCCGGCTCCCGTGCCGGAGGTCCAGAGCACCCGGAACGAATATTTCACCCTCGAACTTTCGCCCTCGCAGGTCGATTCGCTCGTCGCCGAGTGGCGCGAGCGGCAGCGCTCCGATGCGTTCCGCGACTTCTTCAACGACTACGTCCTCTTCGACTCGGCCGCCGAAAGCAACGTCCCCGATTCGGTCTTCATGCGGCGGCTCCGCGCCCTGGCGTCGCCCATCCAGCTCCCCTACAACTACATCGTGCGCGCCTACATCAACCGCTACATCGACCCCGAGCGCAGCACGCTCGGCCGCATCCTCGGCATGTCGCAATACTACTTCCCCCTCATCGAGGAGGAACTCGTCAAGGAGGGGCTGCCCGTCGAGCTGCGCGCCCTGCCGATCATCGAATCGGCGCTCTCGCCCACGGCCGTCTCCCATGCCGGCGCCGCCGGACTGTGGCAGTTCATGCCCTCCACGGGCAAAAGCTACGGGCTGGAGGTCAACTCGCTGGTCGACGAACGCCGCGACCCGATCCTCTCCACCAAAGCCGCCTGCCGCTATCTGCGCGACCTCTACAATATCTATAAGGAGTGGTCGCTGGCCATCGCCGCCTACAACTGCGGCCCCGGCAACGTCAACAAGGCCCTCGCCCGGGCCGGCTCCGAGAGCCGCTCGTTCTGGGACATCTACGACTACCTGCCCCGCGAAACCCGCGGCTACGTTCCCTCGTTCATCGGGGCCTCGTATGCCTACGCCTACCACCGCAACCACGGCATCGCCCCCGTCGAAGCACCCATTCCGCTCTCGGTCGACACGCTGCGCATCGACCGGCTGATGCACTTCGAACAGATCGCCTCCACGATCGACGTGCCGCTGGAGACCCTGCGGCAGCTCAATCCGCAGTACAAACTCGACATCATCCCCGCCACGACCAAGGCCTATACGCTCGTGCTGCCGCAGCGCAACGTCGCGCAGTATATCGCCCACGAGCAGGAGATCATGGCCAAGGACTCGATGTACCTCAAGGAGTACATCGATCCCGCCAACATCGACAAGAAGCGCCAGGAGCGCACCGGCACCATCCACACCGTCAAGCGGGGCGAAACCCTCGGCGGCATCGCCCGCAAATACCACGTCACCACCTCGCAGCTCATGCGCTGGAACGGCATCAAGAACCCCAACAAGCTGAAGCTGGGTCAGAAAATCCGGATCGAAGGGCGTTGACGCGGCCATGATGCACGACCACGATACCATCGTCGCGCCGGCCACGGCTCCCGGCGGTGCGCTCGCCGTCGTCCGGTTGAGCGGCAGCGACGCCATAGCTCTCTGCGACCGCATATTCCGAGGTCGCCGGCCTTTGGTCGAAGCCGAAGGCTATACGGTGCACTACGGCCGCATCGTCGAGGGCGACCGCATCGTCGACGACGTGCTGGCCACCGTGTTCCGCGCACCGCACTCCTACACCGGCGAAGATTCGGTCGAGCTGTCCTGCCACGGCTCCTCGTATATCCTCTCCGAAATCCTGCGCCTGGCCCAGGCCGCCGGCGCCCGCATGGCCGAACCGGGCGAATTCACCGTCCGCGCCTACCTGGCCGGCAAGATGGATCTCTCGCAGGCCGAAGCCGTCGCCGACCTCATCGCTTCGTCGTCGCGCGCGGCCCATGCACTGGCCTCCGACCAGATGCGCGGCGGCTACTCCACAGCGCTGGAGCAGCTGCGCGAACGACTGCTCCATCTCGCCTCGTTGCTGGAACTCGAACTCGATTTCTCCGAAGAAGACGTGGAGTTCGCCGACCGCCGGGAGCTGGCGGCCACCATGTCGGAGATCGGCTCCGAGATCGACGCCCTGCGCAGCTCTTTCGCTG
>CAMWJM010000116.1 GCA_947174575.1 uncultured Alistipes sp.
GGATTTCAGTCGCTCGTAGGTGGCGGCGTCCTCGCCGAAAGCGTGGAATACGCCCCGCAGTCCCGAGCCGCGGAATTCTTCGACCAGAGCGATCATCTCGGGCCAGGCGCTGCGCGTGTGCACGGCCACGGGAAGCCCGCAATCGAGCGCCAGGCGGAATTGGCGGCGCAGGGCCTTGATCTGCTGCTCGCGGAACTCGGCCGACCAGTAGAAATCGAGTCCGATTTCACCCACGGCGCAGAAGCGGCGGATGCCCTCGGGCGGATTTTTCAAAAGCCGTTCGACTCCATCCAGTTCTTCGTGCCAATTGGGGTTGTCGTTGATCGACGTAGGGTGCATCCCCATCATGGGGATGCACCGGTCGGGATGGCGCCGGCACAGGTCGAACAGCCGTTCGTGGCTCTGCGCATCGATCGCCGGCAGCAAAAGCCGTCGGACACCGCACTCGACGGCTCGGGCCAACGCCTGCTCGCGGTCGGCGTCGAACTCGGGTTCGTAGAGGTGGGAATGGGTGTCGATCAAAAACATACGCAAAATTAGAAAAAAATTCGAAAAACAGGGAATAAACCTATAAAATACTGATTTTAATATGTTTGGTGGTTTGATGTGGCTGTAGCTGTAGGTCTGGGTTATAGCGATCGGACTGGGATATTCCGGTGCGAAATACCGATATAAAAGCGATCAACCGTTCAGTTTCATATAGCGGTTGCCGGGGAGCTGCCGCAGCAACCCGGCCAGTTCCAGTCCGAGCAATAGCGCCGCCAGTTCGCCCGGATCGAGTCCGGTCAGCTCGTGCAGCGTTTCGATCGAGAGCGGATCGGAGGTGCGGAAACAACCGAGCAACCCCGCTTCGTCGCGCGTGAGCGCCGGGGTTTCGGCCTTGGGGTGCAACGTAGCCGGCTCGGGTTCCAAGTCCCAGCCCATTTCGACAACGATGTCCTCGGCCGAGAGCACGAGTTGCGCTTTGCGGTTGCGGATCAGGCGATTGGTGCCCGACGACGAACGGTCGGTGGCGCGACCGGGAACGGCCATCACCGTACGGTCGTAGCCGTCGGCGAAGTGGGCCGTGAGCAGCGATCCGCCGCTGTCGGGCGATTCGACGACCAGGGTTCCTGCGCTCAAGGCGGCGATGATCCGGTTGCGGGCCGTGTAGGCGGTGCCGTTCTGGCGGGTTTGTCCGTGCAGCTCGGTGAGGAGTGCGCCGCCGTGGTCGAGCATGTCGCGAGCCAAAGCGGTGTGCTGGGTCGGCATGACGTCGGGCAGCGGACAAGGCAGCACGCCGACGGTGGGAATCCCGGCCGCCAAAGCTGCGCGGTGTGCGGCGGCATCGATGCCGAACGCCAATCCGCTGACGACAACAAGGCGGGGAACCCGTTCGGACAGATGTTCGACGAGTTTGTGGCACATGGTCTGGCCGTAAGGCGTTGTGTCGCGTGTCCCGACGATCGAGAGTGTGCGTGCTGCGAGTATCTTCGGGTCGCCCTTTACATAAATGACATGCGGATAGTCGGGAATTTCGCGCAGAAGAGGCGGGTAGTCGGGGTCGGTGGAGGCTATGGCTGCAATATTGTGCTTGCGGCAATATTTCCACTCTTTTTCGGCAGCGGAGAATCCCGCACGGCGAACGATCTGCCGGGCCGCGTCGGGCCGCAGCTCCGCCCGCCGGATCAACTCCTCCTCCGATGCCGCGAAGATCCGTGCGGCGCTGCCGAATGTCTCCAGCAAATGCACGGCGCCTTTGACCCCGATGCCCGGGGTCATTGGCAAGGCGATGTCTTCGACGGTCATAATGACAAGAAATTTCGATGAATGGATTCGGGCTGTTTCGGTTTGCGAGGTGCGTTCGCGGTGCCTCTGCTCATGTAAAGATACTCGTTTTGTCCGAATCCGGAAAATATATCCCCGTTTTCTGCGAAAGATTTGCTTTTTGCAGAATTATGCGTATATTTGCACTCCCGATGCGTGGATGAGCCGAGGTGGGTTTTGTGCCGCCGCAAGCCGAAAGAGAGCCGTATTTTTGTGGCGACTCCGTTCCACCGAGGGATGTTTTGGTCTGATGGCCGAGTGGCTAGGCAAAGGTCTGCAAAACCTTGTACAGCGGTTCGAATCCGCTTCAGACCTCGCTGAAACAGCGTTACAGATATCTGTAACGCTGTTTTCTTTTGAATTCGTCATACATTTGTAATACAGGCCAGTACAAATAAGGAAATCGCCCGCGCTTTCAAGCGCGGGCGACTACTCTTAATCGGCAATGGGGGGTAACCCCAACTCTTTGAGAAATTCGTTATGGCGCGTCAATGCTTCTTTTGATTTTCTTGCAATATCTTTCAACTCGTCATTGACTTTTTGCAGATCAATCGGCTCTTCCTCTTGCGCCGTGCTGACATAGCGGGTAATGTTCAGATTGAAATCCTCTTTTTCGATCTGCTCCAATGAAATCCGCTTCGAATAGCGCGGTTCTTCTTTACGAAATTGGTAGGTGTCTACAATTTTCTTAATGTCTTTGTCTTCCAACCGATTTTGCCGCTTGTCTTTCTTGTATCCTTCGCTGGCATTGATAAACAGTACATCCTCGGACTTTCTGCACTTCTTCAACACCAGAATGCAAACCGGAATACCCGTGGAGAAGAAAAGATTGGCAGGCAATCCGATTACAGCATCAAGATGGCCATCTTTCAGCAGCTTGGTTCTGATCTGCTTCTCCACACCACCGCGGAACAATACACCGTGAGGCAGAATAATCGCCATCGTACCGTCATCCCGCAGGAAATGGAATCCATGCAATAAAAAGGCGAAGTCGGCGGCCGATTTCGGGGCAATGCCGTAATTCCGGAACCGGAAATCATTGGACAAATCCTCTTTCGGCTCCCAGCGATAACTGAACGGGGGATTGGCGACAATGGCATCGAACTCGATTTTCTTCGCCGGATTCATCTCGTTCAATATATCCCAATCGTTGAGAAGTGTATCCCCGTGGAAAATCTCGAACTCGGAATCTTTCACCCCATGCAGCAGCATATTCATGCGGGCGAGGTTGTAAGTCGTGATATTCTTCTCCTGTCCGTAAATCTTTCCGATGCCGCGCGCACCCTCCATTTGGCGACGAACATTCAAAAGCAACGAGCCGGAGCCGCAAGCGAAGTCGAGCACTTTGTCTATTCTCGATTTCGGGCCGGTAGTCGGGTCTTGGCTGTCCAATGTAACGATCTTGGAGAGAATAGTCGACACCTGCTGCGGAGTGTAGAACTCCCCGGCTTTCTTTCCCGAACCGGCTGCAAATTGACCGATCAGATACTCGTAAGCGTCGCCCAATGTATCGGAATCATTCGAAAATTCAGCGATGCCATCTGCGATTTTTTTGATAATGGAGCATAATTTCTCATTACGCTCAGGGTAGCCCTTTCCTAACTTTTCCGAGTTCAAATTAATCTCTGAGAATAGTCCTTGAAACGTACTTTCGAACGATTCTGTTTCAATGTATTTGAACCCATCCTGAAGTGTTTTTAATAATTCATTACTCTGCGTACGGGCTAATTCATATATATTCTTCCACAGATATTTAGGTTTGATTATATAATGAATCTTGCGCCGCATCTGTTTTTCGAACTCCGAGATGTCATCGGGATTGCGGTCATACCAAATTTGCAACGGCGTTAAAACTCGACTTTCGGCCGAGTCTGTATCAGGCACTGAGGGATAATCCGAACCGAGTTCTTTCTTTACGGCATCTTCATAATTATCTGAAAGATACCGTAAAAACAAAAAAGAAAGCATATAGTCGCGGAAATCGTCCGCGTTCATCGCCCCTCGCAGTTTATCTGCAATACCCCACAGGGCCTTACCTAATTTTTGTTGTTCTATGGCGGTCATTATGCGTGTAATACGAAGTTATATTTAGTTATTATTCCATCGAAAATCTTTTTGAACAACTCCTTATTGTCGGGAACCAACTCTTTGGCTTCATATCTAAAGACAGTTTTATGAGAAAGAGTATTGACAATACGAGCAACTTCATCCGTATCGGTCAGTCCTATTTGCTCCAAAACAAATGCAAATCTGCCGACACCCAAAAACGATGCTATATTCTCCAAAATTTGCCGCAACAATGCGAAATGATATGCATAAATCCGGTCATCGTCAATTGCCTTTTTGAGTATTTGCAGCAGTTCCAAATGATATAGAAAAACCTCGTTGTTGGGGCCATGGAAGTCGATGCCGGCTTCATCTTTTTTCAGGATATACAATTGCAAATAGTCTCTATATGAACTGGCCTTTTCACCTTTTTTGAGCCAGTCGCATAAAATCGAGAAAAGTCCGATGTGGTGTGTGGTGATAATGATTTTTCTATTTTTGAAATGACGATCGATTAGATCCATAATCGAGGAAACTGTAATGAAAATATTATGGTCATCTAAACTCGAAACAGGATCGTCGATAAAGAAATGTTGCGACTGTTTTCCTTCACCCGTCAATCCATCTATATCGAACAACGCGAGAAAGAAACACCAGATAAATATCTGTTGCTCGCCTCGCGAGATTTTAATGGGAGTATCTTCATTCCCAGCACTTTCGTTTGTTGTTTCATCTTTTTTTACAAAGAATTGTACATACTCGATACCTTGTGCGGCATCATTATAAAGCTGAAATCGGAAATCGAATTTCGGTTTATAGGGCGTTAAATGTTCTCTTAATTTATCTTCATTAAATGACTGATGATATTGATTGAGCGTACTCGGTTGAATCGTCAATCTCATATTCCGTCCGCCGTGTTCTTCATCATTATTCCAAACAAATAAATCTTCGCTATATGCATTGTAATAAAC
>CAMWJM010000117.1 GCA_947174575.1 uncultured Alistipes sp.
AAGACATCTGGCCCGACTACCCCTCGAAAGACGATTTCTTCTTCAACGAAGAAGAATATTAAAGGTAGCCCCCTTTAATACTGCAGGTTAGATTTTAAAAGAGCGACTTTCAGGTCGCTCTTTTTCGTATTACTCCGCCAGGAATTCCCCGATCCACTGCGAGGCTTGGGCGACAGGGTCGCCATGCATGTCGAGCCAGCGAATGGAGGCGTCGCGGCGGAACCAGGTCATCTGCCGCTTGGCGAACCGGCAGATCGCCGTGTAGAGCTTTTCGTAGAACTCGTCGAAATCGGCGAATTCGCCCTTGATGTAGCGGACGATGAAACGATATTCGAGACCGAGGTTGTAGAACGCTTCGTAGGCGACACCCGCGTCGAGGCCCTGCTTCACCTCGTCGATCATCCCCTGCTCCAGACGCCGGCGCAGTCGCTCGTCGATGCGCTGCCGCAGCACGGGCCGCTCCCACGTAACGCCGATTTTCAGCACGTCGTAACGAGGATGGCTGGCCCGGGTCTCGGTAAAATCGCGGCCGGAAAGCAGAATTTCGCAGGCCCGCACGAGCCGGCGCCGGTTGTCGAGATCGAGGAATGCGGGCACCTCGCCGGACTTCTCTCGGAATAGTGCGGCGAGTTCTTCGGTAGTCATTCGCTCCAGTCGCTCGCGCAACGCTTCGTCAGGCCCGGCATCGACCAACTCGTAACCGTCGGAGACCGCTGCGACATAAAGTCCTGTACCTCCGACTAAAAACGGTTGTTTTCCGCGGCCGAGGATGTCGTCGATCGCGGCGTAGGCATGCGACTGGTAGTCGGCGAGCGAGAAATAGACGCCGGGGTCGGCGATGTCGAGCAGGTGGTGCGGTACGGCCTGCCGCTCCTCGGCCGTGACTTTGCCCGAACAGAGGTCGTAGCCGCGCAGGATCTGCCGCGAATCGGCCGAGACGATCTCGCCGCCGAAACGCTGCGCCAACTCCAACCCCACGGCGCTCTTGCCCGAAGCGTTGGTGCCGACTATGGCTATCAGTTTCGATTTCATCTCCCGTATATCCTTATCCTGTTAAGGGAAACAAAGGTAACGAAAAGTTATTGTTTTTCATCTTTTCGACTTCGAAATACCCTCGATTGTTTGCATAATCCGAGCAATATTCCTAATTTTCGATTGAAATCAAAAACTACTCAAATGATGAATACAAAAGAAAAATGCGAGAAAATCCTCAAAGACAAAATTTTCCCAAATTTGACCGACTGCATCTTCTTCTATTTGCAGAACGATAGCGAATTCATGGATGAATATCTATCCATGAGCAGACCGGAGCAAGAAGATTTCAATCGGGAAATGGGCAAGGCAATTAAGGATGAACTCGAACTCTCCAATGTGGGAGAATGTCTCAATCCCCGATCCGTATTGATCAAAAGCTACACCAAGCATTGTAAGCATTGCAAGAAGATTAAATAGCTGCATCATTCGGTCTTGAATTCCGCCACTCCGACGAAGTGCCGGAGTGGCGGAATTTCGTTGTCGGAGGCTTCGGCACCGATTTTGCCGCAAGGAGTGAAAAAAACACGATGACAACGGATCACCGACCCGATATGCCCCAGAGAACCGCACGCCGCTCCTCGACCCCCCTCGCAGCACTCGGACTGCTGACCAGCATGAGTTTCGCAGCACTTTCGATCTACCTGCTGGGGCGCCGCGACCGGACGAGACACATGCAAGAGTCTGCGTCCCGCATTCGGACGAACCGCAGCACGACCGGCCGTGTCATGCTGGCCGGAATCGAAATACTGCCAATACTCTTGCCGTTACTCCTCGAACAGCGCCGCAAAGAACAGCCTGCGGCGGTCGTTGAACCCCCGAAACCGCAAACAGCGCGGCGAATCGGAACCTACGCATGGCCGATTCTGCTTTGCCTGGCATTGGGCGGGTTGGCCGGCTGGCTCCAGCGCCCCGCGTTGGCCGAGTGGTATCCTACCCTGCTGAAATCTGCCGGGACGCCGCCGAGCTGGATGTTTCCTGCGGCGTGGGGTATCATCTACATATCGATGGGCATTTCGGCAGGACGAATATTGATGACGCCCGATGACGCCCGCAGCCGCATCATGACGATCTGGGGGATTCAGCTGGGCGTCAATTTCCTGTGGAGCATACTCTTTTTCGTGGCGCGCAGTCCGCTTTTGGGCATGATCGACATCGTGGTGCTCGATGCGCTCGCGATGCTCTACATCGCCCGCAGCTATCCCCTGCGGCGCGACGCAGCATGGCTTTTCGCCCCCTATCTGGCCTGGCTGTTCTACGCCACCTATCTCAACGCCTGGATACTCTTCGCCAACGGCCCCGGCATATAAAATCGATGGCGAACAGAGGTTCGCGACAAAAATTTCGCTATCTTTAACTTCGTTTTAGATGCTTCGGCCTCGGCATAATCAAACTATCGCTTGCTTTTGCCCTCGCTTATTCGTATCTTTAACTCGTTGAAGATATTGCGCCTCGGCAAAAAATCGAATAAATTCGTTTTTTGCTCTCGGCTTATTCGTATCTTTAATGCAGTGGGAAATAATTGCTTGACTGCAAGCGATATGAGAAAATCATCGTGAAAAAAGGCAATGGATAAGTAAATCGTAAAGTGTGTAAGATCACTTCATTTTCACGATTTCAAACAACTCGTTAATCTTATTGCAAAAGTAATTCTTTTTGCGTTATTCGCAATATCTATAACGATTTATTTTTCATCTTTTGACATTTCGATTTGTTCGGCGTTCTTTGCAGCCAAGACCTGTTTGGCATTGAGACGCGAAACCACCTTTTTGCCTGTTCTGGCTTCGAGTTCCAGTCGGGCATTGCGGGCGATCGTGCCACCTTGCCGTGCGACCGCTTTGTGTGCCGCCAGCGTTCGGGGCTCGGTTACCTCGGTTATGTCTTTGGTAGATGCCTCCGCGAGCATATTGAGAATCAGCTCGGTGTTGGTCATGTTGTCCGCAAGTTCTCTTTATGCAGTCCCTTGTACGCCTTGTACTCGCGTGTGGTAAACCCCGACCACGTATTGGTAATTATGTCGGTCAGCGTAGCGAACTGCTGCCCCTCCTGCACTCCGCGCTTTTTCCATGCGTCGGTCAAGTCCTTGCGCACCTCGATCGCTTTTAATCGCTGATTGATCCAGTTGTCCGAATACCCCAATTGCTTATAATCGGCCATCGCCTGCTGAATCAACAATTCGGGGTCCTGCATCTGGTCGAGACGGTCGGCAGCGACTTGAGCCATCCACTGCTTGAATGGCTCCGCTTTCGGCGACGGGATCGACTGAATGATACGGAACATTCCCTGCGCCGTTGCGCAATTCACTTTCTGGCGACCTCCGTTTGTTTTAGATGATGCCACGATTCTCTACTACAAGCCATATCGGCGTTTCCACATATGAAAAACAAGTGCTTACAAAATAAATATAGATTATACCCATTAAAAAGTTGAACAAAAAATCAGAAAAAGAGTAGAACGAAAGAATAAAAATGCTACCTTTGTACCAGTCAAGTTTCCGTAGGCGTACCGCCTGCATGGAATTAAAAGGGAATTCGGTGAAAATCCGAGCTGTACCTGCAGCTGTAAGTCCCCGCAAATGTTTGTCGCACTCTTTGCCACTGGTGTAAACTGGGAAGGCGCGACAAATGGGACGAGTCAGAAGACCTGCTTGATGAGCAATGTGATTCAGCGACCACGGGTAATTGGCGCTCGATCAAAATGAAACAAGGTTCATCATACAGATACCTCACATTTCTTTTTGATAACTTGTCCGCACCCGTTCGTTGCGAATCCATCGCAAGGAACGATTTGACGTGTGCATACCTTTTGTTTAACTTTTTAATAAACAAGGTTATGAAAAAGAATTTCAGATTGATGGCGATGGCCGTTGCAGCAATGGCCGCCGTGACGTTCTCCGCTTGCAATGCGGATGACGATTTTTTCGCAGAACCTCTGCATGACGAAGCGGCTCCCGACACCCGAGCCAATGTGGGAAGTGAATGGGTTACAGTGACTTTCGATGATGTATCCTCCGATCAGCTTGCCGGTCCGACTTCCTACGGTGCCAATCTATACGATGGCTACACTGGATCGAATCCGACCCGTTTCACCATCTACACCGACCGAGCAGCTCGGCTTTTCAACATCGTATACGGATTGAATGAAGACGGTTACGGAGGTACGTATAATTATTGGAACGGAGGTATTGCCGTTTCGAACTGGAATATCCGCTCCAACGTCGACGGTCATTCGGGCGATTGGTGGTATTCCTACCAAAATCAATGCAGCGTTTACAATACGGCGTCCGTAGATAATGCCAATGAAAATGCCGGACACAGCGGATCGAACTTCGGCGTGGTTTACGGATATACCGACACTTACTCGGGATTCATCGCTTGTGCGCAGATGTCGCTGGCAAACAATGCGGAACGCAAGTTCGACCGAATGTATGTCTGCAACTCTTCTTACGCATACGGCGTAATCGTCAATGGCAACAGCTTCACGCAGGGCAGCTTACCGAGCAAGAACGGTTGGTTCAAGCTGGTGGTTCGCGGTTATAAGGCCGGAGCTACGGCTCCTGTGGCGACGGACGAAATCTATCTTGCGGACTATCGGAACGAAAGCAATGTTTGTCTTACCGAGTGGACGTTATTCGATCTGACGAACATCAAAAAACAGGCCGTAAATCGTATCGAGTTCGATTTCGTGGGTTCGGATTCAGGAGCCTACGGGTTGAACACGCCGGCTTATGTCTGCATTGACGACGTTCGTATTTCTAGAAACTAATTAAATAACCGG
>CAMWJM010000118.1 GCA_947174575.1 uncultured Alistipes sp.
GGGCAAGGCCGATCCGAAAGAAAAAATAGCGGTGACCGCCTCGTGGAGCGACCGCGTCTACCGCACCGTGGCCGACCGCGACGGCAAATGGCAGCTCGTCGTCGAAACCCCTGCGGCTACGACTGCGGGCCAGCAGCTGACCGTCGGCGGCGAAGAGAACACCGTCGTGATCCGCAATATTCTGATCGGCGAGGTGTGGCTCTGCTCGGGGCAGTCGAACATGGAGTTTCCCGTGGCCCGCGATCCCGAGAACAAGTGGATGACCGGCATGATCGACTGCGACGAGCAGATGCGCGACGCTTCGTTCGACCAGGTGCGCCTGTTCCATGTCGAGCACCAGCTGGCGCCCGACGGCGAGCGCGACGACTGCGTGGGGCGCTGGGTGATCTGCACCCCCGAGACGCTGAAGAAGTTTTCGGCCGTGGGGTTCGCTTTCGGCCGCTCGCTGCACAAGGAGCTGCGGCAGCCCATGGGTCTTATTCAGGCCACGTGGGGCGGCACGCATGCCGAGTCGTGGATGCCCGAGAAAATCATGGCCGGCGACAAGTTCTACGCCGACGTGCTGGAGCAGTACGACCCCGCCCGCATCAAGCGGCAGAAAGATTGGTGCAAGGTGCCGGCCACGCTGTGGAACGGCATGATCCGCCCCGTGGTGCCCTACACCGTGAAGGGGTGCGTGTGGTACCAGGGCGAGTCGAACTCGGTGCGCGCGGAGAAATACCAGCGGGTCTTCACGCAGTTGATCGAGGCGTGGCGCAAGGCGTTCCGTGCGCCCGACATGCCGTTCTATTTCGTGCAGATCGCGCCCCACTACCAGCAGCCTCCGACTATTCGCGATGCGCAGTTCCGCACGTGGCGCAGCGTCGCGCATACGGGCATGTCCGTCATCACCGATGTCGGCGACTCGCTCGATATTCATCCGCGCAACAAAGTGGTGCCTGGCGAGCGGTTGGCCCGCTGGGCGCTCAACCGCGACTACGGGCGCGATATTGCGTGCGAAAGCCCCTATTATCTTTCGTCGCGGCGCGAGGGTCGCACGCTGGCGGTGAAGTTCGCCAATGCCGACGATCTGCATGCCGCGACAGGCGAGCGGATCGAAGGGTTCCTCGTGGCCGGGGCCGACTGTCGGTTCTATCCGGCCGAGGCACGCGCGGCGGGCGATGAAATCCTGCTGACAGCGCCGCAGGTCGACGAACCCGTGGCCGCGCGCTATGGCTGGGGCAAGTGGTTCCGCGTCAACTTGGTCAACGGCGCCGGACTGCCGGCCGTGCCGTTCCGCACCGATGCGTGGGAGCCGGAGAGCTATGCCCGATGGTTCGCCGACTCGGAGATGCGCCGCTTCCCCGAAGCCTGGCGGCTCGACCACGGCAAACGGCTTTTCTTCGGTTATGCGCAGGGCGTGGGGTGCTGCGCCATGCTGCGCATGTGGAAAGCCACGGGCGAAAAGCGCTATTTCGACTATGTGGAGCAGTGGGCCGACTCGATCGTCGACGAGCGGGGCGACATCCATCTCTACGACCGGGCGTCGTACAACATCGACTTCATCAACCCCGGCAAGGTGCTTTTCGACTGCTACCGCGAAACGGGCAAGGCGAAGTACCGCAAGGCGATGGATCGGCTCGTCGACCAGATGCGGCTCCATCCCCGCACGTGCGACGGCGCCTACTGGCACAAGCTGATCTATCCGCATCAAATCTGGCTCGACGGTCTCTACATGTGCTCGCCTTTCCTGGCGCAGTACGGCGCCGAGTTCGACAAGCCGGAGTGGATCGACGAGGCGGTGAAGCAAATCAAGCTCTGCCACGAGCATACCTACGACGCCGCGACGGGGCTTTATCATCATGCGTGGGACGAGAGCCGCTTGCAGCGCTGGGCCGACCCCGCGACGGGCCATTCGCCCAACTTCTGGGGTCGGTCGATCGGGTGGTGGATGATGGCGCTGGTCGACAACCTCGATTACATTCCCGCAGATCACCCCGACCGCACCTATATTATCTCTTTGATTCAGGGGCTGGCCGATGTGCTGCCCCGCTATCAGGACAAGGCGGGGTTGTGGTACCAGGTGCTCGACTGCCCGACCCGCAAGGGCAACTTCCCCGAGGCTTCGGTGACGGCACAGTTGATGTATGCCTATGCCAAGGCGGTGAACAAGGGCTACCTCGCCGAGAGCTACCGCCGGTATGCCGAAAAAGCCTTCGAGGGGCTGCGCAACAAGCTGCTGGGCGAGTGTGCCGACGGGACGCTGACCCTCACGCGCTGCTGCGCCGTGGGCGGTCTGGGCGGCAACCCCTACCGCGACGGCAGCTTCGAATACTACATCGGCGAGCGGATGCGCGACAACGATGCCAAGGCGACGGGGCCGTTCATCATGGGGTGTTTGGAACTGGGCAAATAAAAGCGAAGATGAAAGGAGCGATTTTGTCGGCTTTGGCCGTGTGGGTTTTGCCTATGGGCCTTGCGGCCCAGGATTCCCGCGAGCGGGTCTACAACTACGAGGTGCTGCAGCCGAGCCACGAGCAGAAGCCGCCCGTGGAGGGGTCTGCCGCCCGGCGGGTGGTCGAACATCCGGATCGGGGGTTGACCGTGCAGGCGGCCCGCGACACCTCGGGCGTCTACCTGAGCTGGCGGATGCTCTCCGACGATCATCCCGACGTGGGGTTCAACGTCTATCGGCGCACCGAGGGGCGCACCGAGCTGCTCAACCGCAAGCCGGTGACGAAGACCACGGATTACCTCGATACGACGGCGCCCGACAGCACGGTGTCGGAGTACTGGATCGAACCCTGCTACAACCTCCGCACAGGCCCTGCGAGCGAACCGGCGGCTGCGGTGCCCGAGGCGCTGCGGGAGGGGCCGCGCTATCGCTCCGTGAAGCTCCGCGACGGCGAGACGCCCGGCAAGATCGCTGTGGCCGACCTGAACGGCGACGGCCGATACGACTTCATCGTCCGCACGCCGGACCGGGGCACCGATCCCGGGCTTCCGGGCGATCCGACGGGCATGACCTACACGATTTCGGCCTATCTGCACGACGGCACCCACCTCTGGAGCCGGGATTTGGGGCCGGGTATCGAGCCGGGCATCTGGTATTCGCCCTTCATAGCCTACGATTTCGACGGCGACGGCCGGGCCGAGGTGGCTTTGAAAACCGCTCCGCCCGATGCGCAGCGCAACGCCCGCTATCGGGTCGACTCGGGCGAGGAGTATTTGTCGGTGCTCGACGGTCTGACCGGCGAGGAACTGGCACGTGTCGACTGGCCCGAGCGCTCATGGCGGCTGGGCGATTTGAACCGGCAGAACCGCAACCAGATAGGCATGGCTTATCTCGACGGCAAGACCCCCTGCATCCTCGCCGCCCGAGGCACCTATCGCGCCATGCTGGTCGACGCCTGGCAGTTCCGCGACGGCGCACTGACCCGCTTGTGGCGGTGGGACGGCGACGAGGAGAACCCCGTGATCCGCAGTCAGGGCGCCCATAGCATGGTGACGGGCGATGTCGACGGCGACGGGCGCGACGAAATCTTGTTGGGCGGGTGCATGCTCGACGACAACGGCACGCTGCTCTGGTCGGCCGGCATCGGCCACCCGGACAAGGCCTATCTGGCCGACGTAGACCCTTCGCGTCCGGGGCTGGAGGTCTTCCTGTGCGGCGAAGTGCGGCACGACGACGGCCGCGGCGTCTGCCTGGTCGACGCGGCGACGGGGCGGCAAATCTGGAACATCGGCCGCCCGACGCGGCATGTGGGCGACGGCATGGTCGCGGATTTCGATCCTGCGCACCCCGGATTGGAGTGCATCGGCAAGGAGGATCGCAAAGCGGGCCGCACCGACCGCTATCTGCTCACGGCCCGGGGCGAGGAGCTGTTTCCCGCAGCGATTCCCGATTGCCGCAACTGGGTGTGGTGGGACGCCGACCTGCTGCGCGAAACATTGCTCGACGGCAAGGATCGCGGCGCCGGCCGAAGCGTGGCGAAGTGGCCGGAGCGGATACTCGCCGAGGACATCGAAGGCTCGATCGTGCTGATCGCCGACCTGGCGGGCGACTGGCGCGAAGAGATCGTCACGGCGCTGCCGGGCGAGTTGCGCATCTATGCCACCGATATTCCGGCGTCCGACCGGCGCCCGACGCTGATGCAAGACCCGCTCTATCGCAGCTATGTGCTGCACCGCAGCATGGGCTATCCCCAGGCGCCGGTGCCGTCGTACTATTTGGGGAAATAACCGCACGGAGCAGGAGAAAGCCGCCGCGAATCGGGAGGGACGGCTCGGTCTTAAAATCATTTTGCGCAATGTCGCTATTTTTGTCGGGCGGCGGAGCGTTTAAAAATTTTCGGATCGATTGGCTGCAGCGGTCGAATCTTTGGCGGGCCGTTCGGCGGCGATGCAGCCTAAGCGGCGTAATATCAAAATTCGCATATCCATACCTTATATAATGCCTTGGAGTCCGATTCCGAGGCATTTCTTCGTATATGCAGCTGTTGTCAAATCCGATAGTAATTAAAAATATTTACATATTTTTCGAGAAAATTTAACATCATAAATAGCAGTCGTAAAATCACTTTTTCCGATCCGTCTCTCGCAAAAACTCCTTACCTTTGATAAACTTTTAAGAAAAACGTCATACGCTAACTCGAATTTTATGAATCGGATCGTTCGTTTGATCGCCCTTGGTGCGGTATCATTTTTCGCAGTCGGTTGTTCCTGCGGCTCCTCGTCGAATCCTTTCCCCGAACTGGAGTGGATCGCCGAGGTCGGCGCGCGCTCGTTCCCGCAGGGACGCGAGGTCTTCACGGCCAACGCCTACGGTGC
>CAMWJM010000119.1 GCA_947174575.1 uncultured Alistipes sp.
ATAGTCGTCGGCAGGGTCATATTTGTATAAGAGACAGATGCAATACAAAGTACTATAATTTTCGAGAAATATCGTTTTTTTTGTTTTCGCCCTCTTTCTTCGACTGAATTCGTGTGTCTTTCTGCGGTTCTTGTTTCGACCGGGGGCGTACGGTTTCTGTGGCTTTCGGCGCTGGGGGAGGAGGATTGCCGTGCCGGCTGCGGGCTTATAGAGTTTTGTGCGGATTTGGCGGTTCGGGCGGTTTGTCGTATCTTCGTTCGGTCTTAAAAGACAGCTCTCGTTTTACCCGGAGTGGCGGCGGGCCACGGCTCCCGCCAGTGCGGTATGTAGATTCAGCAATCCACTAACGGTATAAAACGCCGACAGCAACAATGGATACGAGGAGCC
This sequence comes from uncultured Alistipes sp., assembly GCA_947174575.1. GTDB lineage: Bacteria > Bacteroidota > Bacteroidia > Bacteroidales > Rikenellaceae > Alistipes. The sequence goes on from CAMWJM010000119.1 coordinate 388, forward strand.
GGCGATCTCGCTGCGAGGCGTCGAACGCTCGTTCGGGTTTTGCGTTGCGGTTCCGTTAGTTGTCTATCCCAGTTTGGCAGAGAGTTACAGACACGAATAAACGGTTGTTTTCCATTTATTCGTCGGATTGTCCCTTTCTGTCATTCATTCCAGCGATTGCTTTTCACGATTGCCGCGGGCTACCGCGCCGCAGCGTCGGGAGCCTTGGAGAACGTCGGCACGAACGGCTATGCTTGGTCATCGTCGTCCTACGCAGCGGGTAATGTCAACGCCGGCATGTTGAACTTCAATTCGGGCAACGTGAACCCGCTGAACAACGGCAACCGCGGTCACGCTCGTGCCGTGCGCTGCGTCCAGCATCTGCAGGAGCTGTCTTTTATCCGAAAACACCGCACCCTGCAACCGTTTCGGTTGCAGGGTGCGGCAATAAAAAGATTTATAAGACAGGAATTCGCAGTCGAAGCGCGCCTCCCCTTTTCAAGGGGCAGGGGGATTGTCGAAACTCCGATGCGCGAAGCGCAGGCGCGCCGCTCTCCACCCTTGCAGGCTTCGTTAGTCTTCTAACTTCGCCGAGAGGAATTCGCGGTTGAGGCGCGCAATGTGCGCTATGGAGATCGATTTCGGGCATTCGGCCTGGCAGGCACCCGTGTTGGTGCAGTTGCCGAAGCCCAATTCGTCCATCTTGGCCACCATGGCTTTGGCACGGCGGGCACCCTCCACGCGGCCTTGCGGCAGCTTGGCCAGCGACGACACGCGGGCCGCTACGAACAACATCGCCGAACCGTTCTTGCACGTCGCCGCGCAGGCACCGCAGCCGATGCAGGCCGCCGCGTCCATCGACTCGTCGGCATCGGCCTTGGCGATCGGAATGGCGTTGGCGTCGGGCACCGAGTTGGTGCGCACCGAGATGAAGCCGCCGGCTTGCAGAATCTGGTCGTAGGCCGAGCGGTTGACCACCAGGTCTTTGATCACGGGGAACGCCGCCGAGCGCCACGGCTCGATGGTGATCGTCGCGCCGTCCTTGAACTTGCGCATGTAGATCTGGCACGTGGTGGCGCCGTCGCCGGGGCCGTGGGCGCGGCCGTCGATGTGCAGCGAGCACATGCCGCAGATGCCCTCGCGGCAGTCGTGGTCGAACGCCACGGGTTCCTTGCCCTCGTGGATGAGGTCGTTGTTCAGGATGTCGAGCATTTCGAGGAACGAGGTGTCGGCCGAGATGTTCTCGACTTTGTAGTATTCGAACGCCCCCTTCGACTTGGCGTCTTTCTGACGCCATATTTTCAACGTGAAATTCATAGTCTCCGATTCTTATTTAGTCTTTGTAGTTGCGCTGTGCCGGGTGTACGAACTCGAAGTCGAGCGGCTCCTTGGTCAGTTCCGGAGCCTCGTCCATGCCCTTGTACTCCCATACGGCGGCATATACGAAGTTTTCGTCGTCGCGCTTGGCCTCGCCCTCCTCGGTCTGGTGCTCCGAGCGGAAGTGGCCGCCGCACGACTCCTCGCGGTTCAGCGCGTCGCGGGCCATCAGCTCGCCCAATTCGAGGAAGTCGGCCAGACGCAGCGCCTTTTCCAGCTCGACGTTGAAGTCGTTCTCGGCACCCACCACTTTGACATCGCTCCAAAATTCCTTGCGCAGGGTCTGGATTTCGGCGATCGCCTTTTCGAGCGACTCCTTGGTGCGGGCCATGCCCACGTTCTCCCACATGATGTGGCCCAGCTTCTTGTGGATGTCGTCCACCGACTGCTTGCCTCGGATCGCGAAGAGCTTGGCGATCTTCTCCCGGACGGCCTTTTCGGCCTGGTCGAATGCCGGAGTGTCGGTCTTCACTTTCGGAGCCTGGATCTTGTGCGAGAGGTAGTCGCCGATCGTATAGGGCAGCACGAAATAGCCGTCGGCCAGACCCTGCATCAGGGCCGAGGCACCCAGACGGTTGGCGCCGTGATCCGAGAAGTTGGCTTCGCCGATGGCGTAGAGACCCGGAATGGTGGTCATCAGGTTGTAGTCGACCCAGATGCCGCCCATGGTGTAGTGCACGGCGGGGAAGATCTGCATCGGCTCCTCGTAGGGGCTGACGTCGGTGATCTCCTCGTACATATCGAAGAGGTTGCCGTAGCGCTGCTTGATGATCTCCTTGCCCAGACGTTCGATCGCGGTCTTGAAGTCGAGGAATACGGCCAGACCGGTTTCGTTCACGCCGTAGCCTGCATCGCAACGCTCCTTGGCGGCACGCGACGCCACGTCGCGCGGTACGAGGTTGCCGAACGCCGGGTAGCGGCGCTCCAAGTAGTAGTCGCGATCCTCCTCGGCGATGTCCGACGGTTTTTTAGCGCCCGAACGGATGGCCTTGACGTCCTCCAGCTTCTTGGGCACCCAGATGCGGCCGTCGTTGCGCAGCGACTCCGACATGAGGGTCAGTTTCGATTGCTGGTCGCCGTGCACGGGGATGCAGGTGGGGTGGATCTGCGTGAAGCAGGGGTTGGCGAAGCCGGCGCCCTTGCGGTAGCACTGGAACGCAGCCGAACCGTTCGATGCCATGGCATTGGTCGAGAGGAAGAAGACATTGCCATAGCCGCCCGTGGCGATCACCACGGCATGTGCGCCGTGGCGCTCGATCTCGCCTGTCACCAAGTTGCGGGCAATGATGCCCTTGGCCTCGCCGTCCTCGACTACGATGTCGAGCATCTCATGACGCGGATAGCTCTTCACCGAGCCTGCGGCGATCTCCTTGTTGAGCGCGGCATAGGCGCCCAGCAGCAGCTGCTGGCCCGTCTGGCCGCGGGCATAGAACGTACGCGACACCTGCGCGCCGCCGAACGAACGATTGGCCAGCAGACCGCCGTACTCGCGGGCGAAAGGCACGCCCTGCGCCACGCACTGGTCGATGATGAGGTTCGAGACCTCGGCCAGACGGTAGACGTTGGCCTCGCGGGCGCGGTAGTCGCCGCCCTTGATCGTGTCGTAGAACAGGCGGTATACCGAGTCGTTGTCGTTCTGGTAGTTCTTCGCAGCGTTGATACCGCCCTGGGCCGCGATCGAGTGGGCGCGGCGGGGCGAATCCTGAATGCAGAATATCTTCACGTTGTAGCCCAGCTCGCCGAGCGAAGCGGCTGCGGAGGCGCCGCCCAGACCGGTTCCGACGATGATGACGTCCAACTTGCGTTTGTTGGCGGGGCTTACGACCTTGATCGCCGCCTTGTGGTTGCTCCATTTCTGGGCCAGCTCGCCGGCGGGAATTTTAGCATCTAATTTGAAAGCCATATATTTGCGTATTTATTGTTCGTGTCGGGGATGAAATCAGCAGCCTGCGCAGCAGCAGGGGCACGCGCTCTTCAGATAGTAGACGACCGCTACGGCGGCGAAACCCAGGAAAACGATCGTCGCCACGATATTGGCCAGGCATTTCAGGCGGGGATACCACGTGTCGTTGGCCCAGCCCACGGTCTGGAACATCGACCACACGCCGTGCGTGAGGTGGAACCACAAGGCCGCGAACCACACGAGATAGAGCACGACATAATACCATTTCGAGAACGTATAGGCTATGAGCGCCGCGCCGTCGGTGGGGGAGTAACCCAGCGAGTTGGTGTGGCCGCCCAGGATCTCGGTCAGCTGCATCTTCGCCCAGAAGTTGCAGAGGTGCAGTGCCAGACCGCCCAGCACGACGAAGCCCAGCACGAGCATGTTTTTCGACGCCCACGACACGCCGCGCTCCTTGACGGTCACTTCGTAGCGCTGCGAGCCGCGTGCACGGTAGTTGTTCAGCGTCAGGATGATCGCATAGACGAAATGCAGGACGACCAGCGCAGCCAGTCCGGCCGTGCCGACCAGAGCGTACCAGTTGGCGCCCAAAAACTCGCAGATCATGTTGTAGGCTTCGGGCGAGAAGAGGGCGGTCATGTTCATCGACATGTGGAACAGGATGAAAAGCACCAGGGCGCAGCCCGAAATGCTCATCACCAGTTTCTTGCCCACCGAAGAATTGCAGAGAAAACAGCTCATAGCGATAATTTTGATTATATTTGTTAATATTTATGTGTCGTCGTGTCGCGGAAACAACGCGTGCCGCATGTCCGAACGAACCCGTCCGTGTGCCGTCGGGGCGCGGCCTGTTGCAGTACGGCGCGGCAAAGATAGCCATTGTTTGCGGAATAACAATAGCGACGACGGTGAAATTCTACCTTTTATATGAATAAGAACGAAGTGCGTGCCGCCATGAAGCGGCTCAACCGGGCGCTGACCGCGGAGGAGCGCCGTGCGGCGTCGCGACGGATTTTCGAGCGTGCGGCCGCTGCGCCCGAGTTCGCGGCGGCGCGGTGCGTGGGGCTTTTCTGCTCGCTGCCCGACGAACCCGACACGGCGGAGGCTTTGGCGGCCTGGAGCCGGCTCAAGCGCGTAGTCGTGCCGCGGGTCGAGG
>CAMWJM010000120.1 GCA_947174575.1 uncultured Alistipes sp.
GTCTTCGAAGATGCCAAAGCCGGGATCGAAGCGGCCCGCAGAGCCGGCGCCGGGCGCATCGTGGCGCTCACCACCACCCTCCCGCGCGAAGTGCTGGCTGTCGAAACGGCCGCCGACCAGATCATCGACACATTCGCCGACATCACAGAGCTGAAAACTATTCTGCAATAATATGTTACGAGGAATATCCACCGTATTGCTGCTCGTGGTCTCCAACGCTTTCATGACGCTGGCGTGGTATGGGCATATCGCTTTCAAGTCGCGCCTCGAACGTTTCAGCATGGCGGCGATCGTGGTGTTGAGCTGGGGCATCGCCCTGTTCGAATACTGCTTCCAGGTGCCCGCCAACCGCATCGGCTCCGCAGAATTCGGCGGGCCGTTCTCGATCTGGGAACTCAAAGTGATCCAGGAGGTGGTGTCGCTCACGGTCTTCACGCTCTTCGCATTGGTGTTCATGCGCTCGGATACGCTGCGCTGGAACCACCTGGCCGGATTCGCCTGTTTGGTGCTGGCCGTCTACTTCATTTTCCGCAAATAACCGCACTCGATCGAACCATGATGGAACGCCGCATCTTCAAAACTTTCGCCGCAATCGCGATAGCCGTTGTCGGCTTGACCGTCGCATCCTCCTGCGACATGCTGCATCCGCAGCAGCACACGTTTTCCGACCGCGAACTGTCGGATTCCATGCGCACCGTGCTGACCGATATGACCGCGCTCCGGGAGGAGATCGCCCGACTGCACGCCGAAATCGCCGATCTCAAGGCGCAACACGGCATCGCCCCGACCGAAGAAGAGTCGCAAGACAATGCCGATAACGGCGAGAAACGGATCGACGACCTCTATTTCGGCCGCGACGGCCGCGTGTCGTCGAAAATCCGGAAAATAGACGACCCGCAGAACACCACCGAATATATTTACGACGACCAGGGCCGCCTGTCGGCCGTGTGCACAGCCCCGGTCAACGGCACCTCCTCGGTGGCGACCTACGAATACTCGGGCAAGGTGGTCACCTACACCTACAGCATCATGTACGACAAAGACCTCTGGCCCAATAAGGAACCGGTGGTGATGACGACCGTGTACGAATACGAATGATCCCGGGACAAGCCCCCGAAATACCTATCCGGCTCTTTCGAACACTTATAGTCTATTCCTATCCGCCTTGCTTTTGCGGTAGAGCTGGTAGGAGTTGACGAAGTTCTGCCAGATAATATAAGCGGCCGGGGCGATGGAGGAAATGGGGTCGAGGAACGACTGGGCCATCCAGACGGCGAGGACGGTGTTTTTCTGACCGAGCGACTGTCCGCCGGCGGGCGGATCGCCGAAGCGGCGACCGAGCAGCCGGCCGACGGCGAACTGCACGAGGCAGATGACCAGAGCGACCGCGGCCAACTCCAGTTCGATCGAACGGGAAACGTCGTGCAGGTCGATGACGAACGCCGTAGTGCGTCCGATCGTGACGATGAGGGCGGCCAGCCACAGATAGAACGAAATCTGCCCGTGGGCACCCACCCACCCCGCGACTCGGGGCACGACCAGGCGGCACAGCTGCGCAGCGACGAACGGCAGGATCAACAGCGGTGCGATGCGGGCGAAAATCTGCGCAAAGGTACACACCCCGGTACCGGCGAACGACAGCACACCCGGCGCGACGACCGCCACCGCCATGTTGCACACAAGGCTGTATGTAGCCACCGTAGCGACGTTGGCCCCCAACATGCCGGCGATGACCACGGCCGCCATGGCCACAGGCGTCAAGATGCAGACCATGGCCCCTTGGGCGACCGTCGCATCGAACGGACGCAGTGCGAAATAGACCGCTGTGCACGCCGTGATCTGAAACAGCAACAGCCACACATGCAGTATGGAGAAGCGCATTTCGCGCAGCTTCACGCGGCAAAAAGTGATGAAAAGCATCGCGAAGATGAGCGCCGGAGTAATCATCCGCCCCGACAGTTCCTCCAAAGCAGTCACGGGCCGACACAACAACGCCCCGACCACCATGGCCAGCGGCATGGCGATGCTTTTCACGTTGCGCCGAAAGTTTTCGAACAAGTGCATATCATAAATTCTTTACCGGAACGACGACACGTGTGCCGTCGGCCCGGAGTACGGTCATTTCGGGTTTGTCACCCCGGATTTCGCCACGGATGACGGCACAAGGGTCGACCTCCGAGACGTCGAGCGAGCCGATGCGCACGATCCGGTCGCCCGGCGAAACGATGTCGGCGAGCGCCTCGTCCCACACCTGCCCCACGACCAGATGCCCGCCGGCAATGGCTACCGAGACATTGCGCACCGCGACGTCGGCCGACTCGGGCTGCACGGCATGGGGCAGCAACCAGAAGCGGCGCCCGGGATAGTCGATGACGACTTCGCCCCGGCGCAAAAGCCCGCAACCGAGCTTGTGGGTGCTCCCGTAGGTCTCTTCGAGCGGCATATCCGTCAGCACACAGCCGGCGATGTCGATCCGGGGGATCGTCCCCCGCACGGCTTCGCGCACGGACGATCGATTCGTCCAGCCCATGCGCCCCGGATGCCCCGAAGTGCGACGCACGCCCCGAAGCAGCCCCCGGTCGATCAACTCCAGACACTCGTAGTAACGGCAACTGAACCAGTTAGCAGCACCGGAATCGAACAAGGCGTAGAACTCCATGCGCTGCCGGCCGTCGCCGACCCGAAAAGCGACGAACGGCCGCCCTTTCTCGCGATACAGCCGCACGGCCCGCTTGCGATCGAGGTCGCCGAACTGCCGGTAATCGCCTGCCAGCGAAAGGACGGAATCGGCCGCAGGAAAGCGCACGACGAAGCGCTGCAGCAAGTCGCTGCCCACGATGCCGTCGACGCCCAAACACCACACATAGGAACTATCGGGTAGAACGTCGATCGGCCAGTTTCGAAACACGGCCTCCCCCATACGCAACTCCGGCATCCGCGCTGCAGCGATTCGCTCGCTGTAGCCCTCGAAATCGCCGGTCAGGCTCCGACCTTCGGCGGTAAGACCCGATTCGCGGCATAAGCGCTCGCTGACGGTCGTCCGCGAAGCCCCCGTGTCGAAGATGAACCGCCGCGGCCCCGCCGGAGTTCCGACCGTCACGACATATTTGCCCTGCACGATCCGGCAAGGCAGATCGAAACGCACGGCCGGCGAACGAGCCGCGAGACTCTGCCCCGCGATCACCGCGCAGAGGAGCAGCAGCGACCGTCGCATAAGCGAGTTTAGGCGAGCAACTCTTTGACTTTGGCCGAAATATCCTTGCCGTCGGCACGCCCGGCCAGCCGCTTGGAGGCGACGCCCATCACCTTGCCCATATCCTTCATGGAGGCGGCGCCGACTTCTGCGATCACGGCCTCGACCTCGGCGGTCAACTCCTCGGGCGACAGCTGCTTGGGCAGGAACTCCTGGAAGACGGCAACCTGCGCCAGCTCCTCCCCGGCCAGGTCGGGACGGTTCTGCTCGGGGAATATGGCAGCCGAATCGGTGCCCTGCTTGGCGAGTTTCGACAGGATTTTCAGCACGTCGGCGTCGGGCAGTTCGACGATGCCCGGCCCGGCGGTCTTGGCTTCGATAATGTACTTCTTGGCATTGCGCAAGGCCCCGAGACGCACGGCGTCCTTGGCCTTCATGGCATCCATGATGCCCTGGGAAATCTGTTGTTCGAGCGACATAGCGATAGGATTTACAGCGTCAAAGGTAACACTTTATTCGATACGCTGTTCATTTTTCCGACCGACGGACAGCAGCGCCAGCCCCGCGATGACAAAAAGAGCGTTGTAGACCAACAGTTCGAAGCCGATATGATAGCCCCACCGTACAGCCGCGAAGTGCTGCAACAGCGCGCTGAACACCGGCCCGCAGAGCGCCGCGAGCGGCACCCAGCGGTCGCGGGGACGCCGGCGCGAGAAAATGCCGAAAAGGAACAGACCGAGGATCGGGCCATAGGTGTAGCTGACGATGCGGAAAAAGAGGTTGATAGCGTTGTCGTCGGCCAGATACCCCACACCCAGGATGACGGCGGTCATGCAGAGGGCCATGGCAGCATGCACGCAGCGCCGCACGCGGGTGAGCCGCTGCTCGTCGTAGCGCCGGGGGCCGTCGAGCAGATCGACCGTGAACGAGGTGGTCAGCGCCGTCATGGCCGACCCGGCAGCGGAATAGGTGCTGGAGATCAAACCCAGCACGAACACCGCGCCGACCGCGATCGGCAGCCCTCCGTCGACAGCCACCAGCGAAAAGAGTTGGTCGCTCTTGGGCGGAAGAGCGAGGCCGCACCGCTCGACATATAGATATAGGAGTACACCCAACACGAGGAACAGGAGGATGACCGCGATCTGGCAAACGGCCGTCAGGACGATATTGCGCTGGGCATCGCGCGGCGTACGGCACGAGAGGTTGCACTGCATCATGTCCTGGTCGAGGCCCGTCATGGCGACCAGCACCACGATGCCGGCGACGAACATTTTCCAGAAATAACGATCCGAAGCGGGATCGTCGAAGAAAAAGACCCGCGACATGGGCGCCGCAGCGACCTCGCGCACCAGATCGCTGCCCGAAAAATGCAACGCCCGGGCCACGAACACGATCGTCAGCACGAGACTGCCGACCAGACAAAGCGTTTTGAGCGTATCGGTCCAAATCAACGACCGCACGCCGCCCCGCTGCGTATAGAGCCAGACGAGCGCCACGGTGATCGCCGCATTGCACCAGAACGGCAGCCCGTAACGGTCGAAGACGAGCAGCTGCATCACGGCGCAGACGACATAGACGCGCAAAGCGGCGCCCAACATTTTGGAA
>CAMWJM010000121.1 GCA_947174575.1 uncultured Alistipes sp.
GTTGGATCTGTCGAAGAATACGGAGTTGACGGATTTGACTTGCGGTACCTGCAAATTGACGTCATTGGATATTTCGCACAATACGAAGTTGGGCCTGTTTGAGTGTTATGGCAATCCCGGCGACGGTGCGGTTTTTCCTGTTACGGCCTGGTTCGACAACGATTCCGTGCCGACGGGGCCGCTGCCGGACGGTTCCGGATACAATTATTATTTCACCTCCGGCAGCTGGAGGTCCGGCGGCAATACCGTTGCCGTCGACTACCGCAAAGCGAAATGATGCAATTTAAAATCCGTTTTATACAATAATATATTGTGTCTTTTTTTCTGTGGCGCAGAACTTTTCCGGTTCTGCGCTTTTTTGTGCAAACCGATTTTGTGCCGCCCGGTTGCGACGCCGGACGGCTGCTGCTCCCGCTGTTCAGTCTTGGCATTTTCGGTGTTGGCCCGTTCGAATGCTTCGTGCTTTTCATGCTTCCGGTGCTTTCGACGGGCGGTTCTGTAAGTCAGGCATCGATTTTGCAGTTCATGGGCGCGTAATCAAAACTTTATGTGCCATGAAAAAAACAGCCATTCTTCTTTGCAGTCTGTTGTTGTGTGCAGCGGCGGCGACCGTGATCGGTCAGAAGAAAGTCCTTTCGCCCAAGGAGGAGCGCCGCGAGGTGCGCGAAAAACGGCGTGCCGAACGCATCGCCAGCTATGAGAAGACGATGGATTCGCTCGTCCTCTCGCGCAATTTCCAGTTCAACCCCCAGACCATGCAGCGCCAGCCGGCCGGCCCGGTGCGCCAAATCATGAACCCCTCGTTCAACATCGGCATCTGGGACGGGACGGCCGACATCTGCTTGCCCTATATCAAGGGGTATGTGCCGCCCTACTACGTCACGATCCTCAACTACACGGTCTCCGACCTCCAGGGCTACACCACCGAGCAGACCCACGAGGGGTGGATGGTGACTTTCACCACGTCGCTCTTCTCCGCCTCGACCTATACGTTCACGTTCGAGATCTTCTCCCGTACGGGCGGCGCCAACCTCACGATCACCAATCCGTGGTATAACGCCGTGGAGTACTCGGGCACCATTTCGCAGTTGTATTGATGAAGATTTTCATTTCGTTCGGCACCGTGCTGCTCGCAGCCGGTGCCGTTTTCGCCCAGTCGCCGCAGGTCGTCGTAGGTTCGGCGGCGGTGGACAGCGTGCCGCAGCTCACCGTTGTGCCCGTGCAGCAGGCCCCGGAACACCTCGTCGAGCATACCGTCGTTTATGAGGAGTCGACGAAACATATGACCCGCGCCGAACGTCGCGCCTATCGCGCCAGAGTCTACGCCGCGCGCATCGACTCGATCGTCCAGTCGCGCGACTACCTGTTTTATCCCGATTCGATGCAGGAGACGCCCGGCGGGACGATCCGGTCGATCTATGCCGACTACTGCTTTTTCGGGCTGCTGGTCGATCGGGTCGAGGTACACTTGCCTGCCGAACAGGGTATTGCGCAGAATATTTGGATGCTCGATTTCGATTCGATGTCGATCGGTGATTACCGCGCTTCGCGCATGCAGTGGGGGTGGCGCGTGTCGTTCGACTTCGCCGACGGCAATGCCTCCTGCCATGCCGACTTCGTCGTTTCGACCGTCACCGGCGAAACCGTGCTCACTTTGAGCACTCCCGCCGTGACTATGCGCTATGTCGGGTGGCTGCAAGATAGGCGCATGGGCGATCCCGAATTCCGGCGGCCGAACTGATCTTCGAAATCGAGAGTCGAGAGGGCGGAATTCTTAATTGTGAATTGTGAATTTTCCGCCTCTATGGCCGGAATATCAACGCCACGGCCGAAACCGACACTCCTTCTTCGCGCCCTTCGAAGCCCAGATGCTCTGTGGTCGTAGCTTTGACCGACACCCGGTCATCGCCTACACCCATAGCATCGGCCAGGGCATGGCGCATGGCGTCGATATAGGGCCGGAGCTTGGGCCGCTGCATGCGGATCGTGCAGTCGACGTTGCCTATTTCGTAGCCTTTTTCGCGCAGCATCGACGCGACGCGGCGCAGCAATATCTTCGAATCGATGCCCGCATAGTCGTCCGACGTGTCGGGGAAGTGCTGCCCGATGTCGCCCAGCGCCGCCGCACCCAGCAGCGCGTCGCACAGGGCATGTATCGCCACATCGCCGTCCGAGTGGGCTACGAATCCCTTGTCATAGGGTATCTCCACACCTCCTAACACCAGCCGCAGCCCTTCGGCCAGGGCATGTACGTCGTATCCGTGTCCGATCCTGAAATCCATATCCATAGGCTTTTCCGTTCAAAATTAGTGATTTTTCTCCGTTTTCGCAAGCCGTATGCCGTTCTGCCTCGGTTTCCGGCTGGCCGAGGATGCGCGGCCGTAGGGCGGGGCGTGCAACATATTCGGGGCCGGCGATAACAAGTTGACGATAATTTCGTATTTTTGCGGTGAACGATCCGCCCGTCGGCTTGCGCGAACCATTCGGCATCGCCCGGGGCAATCGTTTTTGTGCGAACCAAATCGTAGTTATCATATGTCTGAAATCGCCAATTTGGAACCCCGCGCGGTGTGGGAGCAGTTCGACGCCATCACCCGGGTGCCGCGCCCTTCGAAGAAGGAGGGCAAGATCATCGATTTTCTGGTCGACTTCGCCGAGCGCCACAGTCTCGAATATCAGAAGGATGCCGTGGGCAACGTGGTGATCCGCAAGCCGGCGACGCCCGGTTTCGAGGAGCATCCGTCCGTCATCCTGCAGTCGCATATGGATATGGTCTGCGAGAAGAATTCCGACGTGGAGTTCGATTTCGACAACGACCCTATCCGCACGAAGATCGACGGCGAGTGGGTACGGGCCGAGGGCACGACCCTGGGCGCCGACTGCGGCATCGGCATGGCCGCCGCGCTGGCCGCGCTGATCGATCCTGCGGTCGAGCACGGCCCGCTGGAGGCGCTGTTCACGGTCGACGAGGAGACGGGCCTCACCGGAGCTTTCGAGTTGGGCGAGGGGATGTTGCAGGGGCAATACCTGCTCAACCTCGACTCGGAGGACGAGGGCGAACTCTTCATCGGGTGCGCCGGCGGCGTCGACACCGTCGCCACGTTCAAGCTCGCCATGGAGGAGGCGCCGAAGAACTATTCGTTCTTCCGGGTCGATGTCTCCGATCTGCTGGGCGGCCACTCGGGCGACGACATCGACAAGGGCCGCGTCAATTCCAACAAGACCGTGGCTCGTCTGCTGTGGGACGGCATGCAGTCGTGCGAGTTGCGGTTGAGCTACTTTTCGGGCGGCAACCTGCGGAACGCCATTCCGCGCGAGGCTTACGCCATCTTCGGAGTTCCTACGCGACTGAAGAAGGATTTCGAGAAGCGCTACGAGCTTTTCGCTGCCGATCTCGAAGCCGAGTTCCGGTTGCGCGAACCCAATTTCCGCATCACGCTCAACGAAATGCCCCAGGTCGACGAGGTGCTGGAGCCTGGGACGCAGTTCGGGCTGGTCTATTCGCTCGTGGGCGTGCCCAACGGCGTGGTAGCCATGTCGGCCGCCGTGCCGGGGCTGGTCGAGACGTCGACCAACCTCGCTTCGGTGAAGTTCGAGGAGGGGCGTATCGTCGTCACGTCGTCGCAGCGGTCGTCGGTCGAGAGCGCCAAGACCTATGTCATGCAAATGGTCGAGTCGGTCTTTGCGCTGGCCGGTGCCGACGTCGCCCATTCCGACGGTTATCCCGGCTGGGCGCCCGATCCGAAATCGCGGTTGCTGGAGATCACCGCCGAAGCCTATCGGCGTCTTTTCGGCACCGAACCCAAGGTGCGGGCTATCCATGCCGGTCTGGAGTGCGGGCTGTTCCTCGAAAAATATCCCGACCTGGAGATGGTCTCGTTCGGCCCCACGCTGCGCGGCGTACACTCGCCCGACGAGCGGCTCGAAATCGCCACAGTGCCCAAGTTCTGGAATCTGCTCAAGGCGGTATTGAAAACCCTATAAAATAGATGAAATATGAAAACCGATAACTTTTCTGTGTTTCAAGTCAAGTTGAAGTTCGTGGTGCCTTTCCTGGCCATCGTGCTGTTGGTGGCGCTCGCCTGCGCGTGCTGCACGACGATCGACAGCGGCTCGGTCGGCATCCGCTTCAAGAAGTGGTCGTCCGATGCCAGCCAGTACGGCGGCGTGCTGGGCACTTGCAAGGGGTGGGTGTGGTTCAACCCCATCACGCAGAAGATTTTCGAGTACCCGATCTACGTGCAGCGCAAGACCTACGAGCCGTTCCGCGTCAATGCCAAGGATGCTTCGGAGTTCACCATGGATCCGACGATCGCCTACCGGCTCGACCCCGACAAGGCGACGACCGTTTTCACCAAATACCGCAAGACGCTCGATGAGATCGAGGACGGCTATATCCGCACCTGCATCTACGAGGCCTATCGCACCTGCGCCAACCAGTATACGTCCGACTATCTGATGTCGCACCGCGGCGAATTCGAGTCGGAGGTGCGCAAGCGTCTGGAAGTGAGCCTTTCGTCCGAGGGCTTCATCGTCGAGGAGTTCACCTCGCAGATCACGCCGCCCCAGTCGCTGGCCGAGGCGATCAACGCCAAGAACGAAGCCGTGCAAAATGCGTTGAAAGCCGAAAACAAGGTCAAGGAGGCCGAAGCCAACGCCAAGATCGAGATCGCCAAGGCCCAGGGCGAAGCGCAGGCCTTGCGGATCAAGGGCGACGGCGAAGCCTACTACAACCGCGTCGTGGCGCAGTCGCTCAGCCCGCTGCTCGTCCAGCAGGCCGCTAT
>CAMWJM010000122.1 GCA_947174575.1 uncultured Alistipes sp.
GTGCAGGCCTATACCTCCGGCGAGAAGAACGAATGTATCCATGCGTTGCTGCGCATAGCCACGGACAAACTCCCTGAAACGGCTCTGGCGATGGCCCTCGCCGAACCGCGCACCAACGCGAAAGCGAAAGGCAAAAAGAAAACCCGTACGGCAGAAAGCGACCGGACGGAACCATGACGTCCAAGGCTACGACAAGTAAAAACGGCACGATCGTACGCATCGTGATCGTGGGCGCCACGTCGGGACTGGGGCGAGAGATCGCACGGCTCTGCATCGACGCAGGATGGCGCGTGGGGGCCGCAGGCCGCAACGAGGAGGCGCTCCGACAGCTCAAGGCCTCGGCCCCGGAGCAGGTGGAAACAGCTATGATCGACGTCACGCAAGACGACGCGCCGCAACGCCTCGACGAACTCATCGATCGCCTGGGCGGCATGGACATCTATTTCCACGCTTCGGGCATTGGCAAGCGCAACACCGCGTTGCAGCCCGACATCGAGTTGGCGACGCTCCGCACCAACGGCGAGGGATTCGTGCGCATGGTGACCGCGGCATTCGGCCGGTTCCGCACGCATGGCGGCGGGCATATCGCCGTCATCAGTTCCATAGCCGGCACGCGCGGCCTCGGTTCGGCCCCGGCCTACTCGGCCACCAAGCGCCTGCAAAACACCTACATCGACGCTCTGGCGCAGCTCTCGAACATGGAGCGGCTCGGCATCCGCTTTACCGACATCCGCCCCGGATTCGTGGCCACGCCGCTGCTCGCGGGCGACGACTATCCCCTGCTCATGCAGCCCGGGCCGGTCGCGCGACGCATCTTCCGGGCGATCGTGCAGCGTCGGCGCCGCGTGGTCATCGACCGGCGCTATGCAGTGCTCGTCTTCCTTTGGCGAGCGATCCCCGAATGGCTGTGGGAACGACTACCTGTTCGCAAAAAGACCTGACTCTCTTACAAGGGCAGCCGCCTTTCTCGCAAAAATGCCTGAACCGCTGACGGTTCAGGCATTTTTTTCGGCCCAGTCGCGCAGTTGCTCCAATATCGGGATCACCGATCTGCCCTTGGGCGTCAGGCTGTATTCCACCCGCGGCGGCACTTCGGGATAGACCCGTCGCGCGACCAGCCCGGTCTGTTCCAAGTCGCGTACCGTGGAGGCCAACATGCGCTCGGAAATGGCACCGGGGACGGCCCGCATCAATTCACTGAAACGCAAGATACCCCGCTCGTGCAGCGCAAAGAGCACCTGCAACGCCCAGCGGCTACCGAAGCGCTCGAACATGGCGCACGCCGGCGACAAAGGCGATGTACCTGAATTTTTCTCCATTTTTTTCATCGATGCAACAGCTTCGAACTCACGAAAACGGACGTCGGCGTAAGTCGCTGACCGCCGCGTGCGTTCTTGTTCGAGTCCGGAATCGGGTTTATCTTGCAGGCAAAATTACGAAATTTATTTATGGATGATTTGGAACTGCTGCATTTCACCGGCACCGTCTGGCGCCCGCCCTATGAGGCCCACTCCGTATTGTTGCAGACGACCGTGGGCTGCACGCACCATGCCTGCAAATTCTGTTCGCTCTATGGCGACCTGAAATTCCGCCTTTCGCCCATGGAGGAGATTGAGGCCGACCTGAAGATCATAGCCGGCCACCAGCCGCGGGCGCGCCGGGTCTTCCTGGTCGGCGCCAACCCGTTCGCATTGAGCTATGAACGGCTCGTGCGACTCGCCGACCGCATCCGCGACTACCTGCCCAAGGTGCAGACCATAGGCATGTTCGCCCGCATCGACGACATCGCACGCAAGAGCGACGGGCAGCTGCGCGAGTTGCGCGCCCGCGGCATCACGGGTCTCTCCATCGGCACCGAGACGGGCGACGACCCCACCCTGGCATTCATGCACAAAGGGCATACTGCGGCCGAGACCTCGACGCAATGTCGGCGGCTCGACGAAGCGGGCATCGAATACTACCTCACCTACATGACGGGATTGGCCGGGGCCGGCAACGGAGAACGAGCAGCACGAGCCACGGCGGCGCTTTTCAACGAACTGCGCCCTTATATAATAGGTGTCGTCTCGCTGACGCTCTTTCCCGAAGCTCCGCTGGCCGCCGAGGTCGCAGCCGGACGCTTCGTCGAAGCCGGCGAGCGCGAGCGGTTGGAAGAACTCCGCACGTTCATCGCCGAACTGACCATCCCCACGACGCTGATGGGCCACACGGTCTCGAACGCCGTACCGCTATTAGGGCGTCTGCCCGAAGATCGGGCGCGTCTGCTGGGCGAGATAGACGACGCGCTGGCTCGCTTCTCCGAGGAGGAACTCGCCGCCTATCGCCGCAGCATCGGGCACCTATAAAAAATTCGCTCCCGCCAGAAATTGGGCGGGAGCGAATTTCACTCAACGGCCCCCATAGAGAAGTACCGTTTGGCAATACGATAAGGTCAAATATACCTTTCCCCGAATTAAAACGGCAAGTCGTCGGGATCGTCGGCAGGCATGGCGGGGGCTGCCGGCTGCACGGGCGATGACGCCGCGCCGCCCGAAGCCGCTGCAGCACCGGAACCGGCAACGCCGCCCTGCGCTCCATAAGGCTGCGCGGGAGCCTGCCCATAGGTGCCGCTCTGCGCGCCGTCGAGCGTCGCGCCGTCGGGACGACGCCCCAGCAGGTTCATGCTGTCGGCCAGAATCTCGGTGGTATAGCGCTTGTTATTGTCCTTGTCGACCCAGTCGCGCGTCCGCAACCGGCCCTCGACATAGAGCTGCGATCCCTTGTGGACATAACGATCCACGATGTCGGCCAGACCGCGCCACAGCGTGATCGTGTGCCATTCGGTATGCTCGCGCGTCTCGTTGGTCTGCCGGTCGAAGAAACGCTCGGTCGTGGCCAGACGCAGCCGCGCGACCTTCACGCCGTTCTCGGTGGTGCGCACCTCCGGATCCATGCCGACGTTGCCGACCAAAATAACCTTGTTGACCATATGTCTTACAACTCTTTAATCATTCGACGGAAGAGCCGCTGCATCTTCACCCCGGCTTTTTTGCCCTGCAACTGCACGTCCTCGTGGTCGCCGATTTCGTCGGAGAGGCCGCAATTGGTGATGACCGAAACGCCGAACACGGGGATCGACATGTGGCGGGCGACAATCACCTCGGGAACCGTGGACATGCCGGCCGCATCGCCGCCGATAGCTTTGAAGTAGCGATACTCGGCCTGCGTCTCGAACGTGGGGCCGGTGCCGCCGACGTAAACGCCGTACTGGAGTTTGATGTTCTCCTGCTCGGCGATGGCCGTGGCGCGGGCGATCAACTCCTTGTCGTAGCAATTGTGCATGTCGGGAAAACGCGGCCCCAACTCGGTCAGGTTAGGCCCGATCAAGGGATTGGGCATGAGGTTGATATGGTCGGTAATGACCATCAGATCGCCCACGCGGAACGAAGTGTTGATGCCGCCCGACGCATTGGAAACGAACAGATAGCGGATACCCAACTGCTGCATCACCCGCACGGGAAAAGTGACCTGCTGCATGGTGTAGCCCTCGTAGTAGTGGAAGCGGCCCTGCATGGCGACGACCTTGCGGCCCTCCAGCGTACCGAAGATCATGCGCCCCTTGTGCCCCTCGACCGTGGAAACGGGGAAACCCGGGATCGACTTGTAGTCCAGCGAATAAGCCGCCTCGATCTGCTCGGCGAAATCGCCCAGGCCGGTGCCGAGCACGATCCCTATTTCGGGCCGGAACCCGGAGGTTTGCTCGCGGATCCATGCTGCGGTGTTCTTAATTTCCTCTAACATCTTCTTCTAATCTTTGCAGAAAATCCGTCGCCGAATCCTCTATGAACGAAATATTGATCGGTTGATAGTACAGGCACCGCCGAACCTCGACGGGGATCTTGTCCCGGTTGACCAGCTTCACGGCGTCCTTCTCCGTGGTGACGATCACCGCCCCGGGATGCAGCACGAGCAGCGCCCCGAGCGCCCGGATGTCGCGCACGCGGTAGACGTGATGATCGTCGAGCGTCATTTCGGCCACGACCTCGTAGCGCTTGCGCAAGGCTTCGAGGAACGGCTCGGGATTGCCTATACCCGACAACGCAATGATCTTGCCGCCCTGGGGAATCGGCTCGGCGAGCGCCTCCGACGGAAAGAGCGGCTGGGGAATGAAACTCTCGAAACGCGTATAGTAGACCCGCTGGTAGGCGATCGAAATCAAGACCTTGCGTAAAATGCGCCGATCGATGGGCGCCATTTTCTCGGGACACTTGGTGACGACGAAATAGTGCGCCCGGTACAACTCCGACGGCAAATCGCGCAGCGACCCGGCGGGCAGCATCTTGTCGTGCTGCACGGGACGCGTGGCATCGATCATCACCACATTGATCTTCGGCTCGATGTAGCGGTGCTGGAAGCCGTCGTCCATGATGATGAGGTCGATCTCGGGATGCTCGGCGCAGATCCGCCGAATGGCGTCGGCCCGCTTCTCGCACACCACGACCAGCGTATCGGGGAACTTGAGCTTGATCTGCAGCGGCTCGTCGCCGACCTCGCGGTAGTGCGACGTACACGCCACCTCGCGATAGCCCTTGGTGCGGCGCCCGTAGCCCCGCGAGAGCAGAGCGATGCGGTAGCGCTGCGACATGTAGGAGATGAGCATCTCGGCCATGGGGGTCTTGCCCGTGCCGCCGACCGTGATGTTGCCGATGCAGATGATCGGAATGTCGAACCGCTCGCTTTTGAGAAAGCCCCAGTCGAAGAGGCGGTGACGGAACGTCACCCCCAACT
>CAMWJM010000123.1 GCA_947174575.1 uncultured Alistipes sp.
CGTCAAGGGTGCTGTTTCGGTGGGTTGAGGGTGCAATACAATCGATTGTGTCGCTATCTCGTGTAGTTCCGCAACAGCTGTGTTACGCTTCGTACCCTTCGTAGTAGTAGGATTGTTCGATGCCCTTGAAGATCACTTCCCTGTCGGTTATGCGGTCGGTCAAGGCCGACGAGAGTAGGGCACGCAGTTCGAGGTCGTTGATCGGGCTGCGCTCCATTGTCGAGAGGTAGGAATCCTTGTCGATCCGCTGCCAGTCCACAACCTTGCCGAGCCGGTTTTTCAGCATCATGTCGAGCCATATGCGTGTCGCCCGGCCGTTGCCTTCCATAAAGGGGTGGGCGATGTTCATCTCCACGTACTTGGCAACGATCTCTTCGTAGGTGGTTTCCGGCATCCGTTCGATGACCGGCAGGATTTCATTCAAGTAGAGGCTGTTCGCAAAGCGAAATCCTCCTTTGGCTATGTTGAGCGTGCGGATTTTGCCAGCAAAATCGTACAACCCGCCGAAAAGTGCCGCGTGAATGTCGCACAACCCCTGTACCGTACCGATTTCGATACGGTCTATCGCTCCGCTCTCGAACAGAGCGCGGGCTTTTTCAAGGCTGGCAGCGTCGATTTCTTGCGTTTTCATCTTTTGTCGGTCGGGGTTTTCTATTCCAATGTTGTGCCGCATTGGAAATGCGGCTTGTGAGAACAAAGGTAGTAAAAAATTAGGATTGTCGGTGTTCGGATATTTACACAGAAAATTCTTTGGTTCCTGGGCTTTGCTGTTTGATAAGGGATTTGCCGCGATGCAAAATCTCCGAAGATGTGTCTAAATTGTGTGCCTGCCTTAAAATGAATCAACCACCTGCATCGCTGCAAGTGGTTGACTAAAAGTGTGACACCGACAGGACTCAAACCTGTAACCTTCTGATCCGTAGTCAGATGCTCTATTCAATTAAGCTACGGTGCCGAATTGCGAATGCAAATATAGGGTGAAAATCCGATATGCGCAAATAAATCGAAAAGTTTTTTACTTGATTTCCCGCTCGGGGTGGTCGTGGAGGAACTTTTCCCAGCTCTGCGATCCGCCTTTCGATGCGGCTTTCTTGCCGCCGCCCAGCCCCTTGACCCGCTCGTCGCCCAGCGCGGCTTGGAGCGGCGAAGAGGTGGTGTAGTAGTGGCAGAGCGCCACGGCCATGCCGTCGGTGGCGTCGAGCCGTCGGGGCGGGCAATCGATGGTCAGCGTGCGGCAGACGATGGCGGCCACCTGCTCTTTGGGGGAGGAGCCGCGCCCCGTGATCGCCTGCTTGATGCGCATCGGAGCGTACTCCGAGACGGGGAGATCCCGATGCAGCGCCGCGGCCATGGCCACGCCCTGCGCCCGGCCCAGCTTGAGCATCGACTGCACGTTTTCGCCGAAGAACGGCGATTCCAAGGCCACTTCGTGCGGCCCGTATTGGTCGATCAGCTCGCCGACCTGCTCGAAGATGCAGCGCAACTTCTCGTAGGGGTCGGTGAGTTTGTGGAGATCGATGTCGCCCAGCGCCACCGAGCGCACCGCACGGCCGTCGACCTCCAGCACGCCGTAACCCATGTAGTTCGTGCCGGGGTCGATGCCCATGATGCGATAAGTCGGTCGGTGTTGCAAGGCGATCGAATTATTTGAGCAGTTCGGCGAGTTTTCGGTGGAGTTCGTCGCCGCGAAGGTTGGTCGCCACGATCGTCCCCTGGCTGTCGATCAGGAAGTTGGAGGGGATGCCTTGCACGGAGTAGTCTTTGGCGGCCTGGTTGTCGAAGCCGTTGAGTTCGCTCACGTGGATCCACTTCATGCCGTGACGTGCGACGGCCTGCAGCCAGTTGTCGCGATCGGAGTCGAACGACACGCCGTAGATCTCGAATCCGCGTTTGCGGAAGTCGGCATAGGCCTTTTTCAGATGAGGCACCTCGCCCATGCAGGGGCGGCACCACGAAGCCCAGAAATCCACGAGCGGGAGCTTGACGCCCGGTTTTTCGATCACCGAACGCAGCGTTACGGTCTTGCCCGAAGCGTCGGGCTGCGCGATGTCGATGCAGGGTCGGCCGATGTCGGTCTTCATCTTCTGCTCGGCGGCGCGGCGCAGCTGGAGCATCCTCTCGGTCTGCTGCATTTCGGGGCTGAAGAGGTCGATTTCGTCGAGCAGCTCCTGGCCCGACATGCCGTAGGTCGACTCGGCGAGGATGAGCACGCCGAAGTAGTTGTCGCGGTTGTTCTCGCAGGCCTGGCTGCGCAGCGTTTCGTTCTCTTCGAGAATGGCTTCGCGGCGCTCCTCGCTCGTGTCGGGATCGCGGAACTCCTTGACCAGGGCGTCGAGCCGCTCCTCGAATGCGGTTTTGGCATCGTTGGAGGGGGTGCCCGCTGCGATGATCCGGCCGGGATTCGCGGGGTCGGACTTCAGGCGTATGGTGCCGGGTCCGAGGCTCCCCACCGTGCCGAACGTGCCGTTTTCATCGGCGGCATCGGTGACGACGCGCGTCTCGGGGGCCTCGACCGTGCCTTTGAAGCGGAATGCACCGCGGTCGACACGGGCCGAGTCGAGCAACTGGTCGCCCGCGAAGAGGTAGACCGTGCCTTCGAGGCCTTCGATGCGCCCGTCGATGGTGTAGTTGTTCGTGGCGCAACCGCACAGCAGGGCGGCGGCGATCCAAAGCGTTTTTTTCATGATTTATCGGTTTTTGAGTTCTTCGATTCCCTTTTCGAGGTCGCGCACGCGCTTGTCCAGCTCGGGCAGCCGCTTGAAGACCGCGGCCGACCGGTGGTACTGCATGCCCGGGAGCGCCGGGTAGCCGAAGCGGATTTCGCCGTCGGGCACGTCCTTGTCCAGACCGCTCTTCGATCCCACCTGCACGCGGTTGCCGATCGTCACATGGTCGGCCACGCCCACCTGTCCCGCCAGGAAGCAGTTGCTGCCCACCTTCGAGGTGCCGGCGATACCGGTCTGGGCCGACGACACGGTGTTGGCGCCGATCTCCACGTTGTGGCCGATCTGGATCAGGTTGTCGAGCTTCACGCCGTGACGGATGATCGTCGAATCGGTCTTGGCCCGGTCGATGCAGGTGTTGGCGCCGATCTCCACGTCGTCTTCGATGACGACGTTGCCCAACTGGGGAATCTTGTCGAAGCCGCCCTCAGCATTGGGCATGAAGCCGAAGCCGTCTGCGCCGATCACCGCACCGGCGTGGAGGATGCAGCGGGCGCCGATCTTGCAGCCCTCGTAGACCTTGACGCCCGGGTAGAGCGTCGTGCCGTCGCCGATCTCGACGTTGCTACCTACGTAGACTTGGGGGTAGATTTGGCAGTTGCGACCGATTTTGGCCCCCTCTTCCACTACGGCGAAGTCGCCCACGTAGCAGTCGGCGCCGAGAGCGGCCGTTTCGGAAATCGAGGCGCGCGCGCTGATGCCTTTGCGGCGGGGTTTGGCGGCGTTGTACATGGCGAGCAGCTTGACGACGCAGGCGGCGGCGTTGTCGACCTTGACGAGCGTCGCGGCGACGGGCTGCGAGGGGACGAACGTCTTGTCGACCAGTACGATGCTGGCCCCCGTGGTGTAGAGATAAGGCTCGTATTTGAGGTTGCTCAAGTAGGCCAGCGATCCGGCCTTGCCCTGTTCGATGGACGATACGGTGTGCACCGTCGCTTGCTTGTCGCCGACGACTTCGCCGCCCAGGAAACCGGCGATCATTTCGGCTGTGAATTCCATTGCCATAATATCATAAGTATTTCGTGATGTCGATTCCGTCCGGGAGGAACTCCTCCACGGAGTGCCCCAGCCCGAGCAGTTCGCGCACGGTCGACGACGAGACGTCGGCCACGTCGCCGGGGGTGAAGAGCACGACGGTCGCCAGGTCGGGATAGAGGCGGCGGTTGGCGGCCTGCATCGTACGTTCGAACTCGAAGTCGGCGGTGTTGCGCACGCCGCGGATCAGGGCGCAGGCCCCGACCGAGCGGGCGAAGTCGCCGGTCAGCCCGGTGTAGATGCGGCTCTCGACGCGCGGTTCGGCGGCGTAGAGGTCGTCGACGAGGCGCTTGCGGTTCTCGACGCTCAACAACCCCGGTTTGGCGGGGTTGCGGCCGATGCCGACGACGACGCGGTCGAAGAGCTTGAGCGCTTCGTCGACCAGCGCCGCGTGACCGCGGGTGTAGGGATCGAACGACCCCGGGAAAACAGCGATTCGTTCCATAGCAAACCAAAAGACGCGCCATCGAATCGGTTCGAAATGCGGCTTCTTTTTACAAATATAGCTAAAAAATCATAATTCAAAACATGCTTTCCATGGCTCCGGCCACCCGTTCGGCGATCAGCGACATGTAGGGCACGCCGTCGCAATGGGAGAGGGCCGTGACGCCCCGGTGGTCGACATAGAAAAGTTCGTCCATGCGTTCGAGCATGGCGCGGTCGATCGGCTCCTCGCGCAGCGGGAGTCCGAGGGCCTGGATGGCCCGGATCGCCAGGTCGCGGTCGACGTCGGAGGGGGCCGGTGAGACGAAGACGGTGGTGCCGCGTACGGCGAACAGGGGTGCGTCGTCGGCTTGGCGGCAGATGCCCGACCGGTCGCAGCGCACCGCGATGTCGGCGCCGGCGTGCCGGGCCTGTTGCCGGGCCAGCGCCGCCACCGCCTCGCGGGCCGAAGTGGGTGCTTCCGAGAGGGGAAGATCGTAGTCGATCGTCATGCCCCGGGGCGCGAGACTGCGCAG
>CAMWJM010000124.1 GCA_947174575.1 uncultured Alistipes sp.
GAGATCTACAACAACCTGCCGCAATACAACGCGGCCGGCTATGATGACCATTCGCCCCTCCGCATGGCGCGGCAGCTCGACGACGAGCATACGCGTCTGCTGCTCGTCCACGGCATGGCCGACGACAACGTGCATTTCCAGAATACGGCCGAAATGGCCCGGGCGCTCAATCGTGCCGGCAAGCGCTACGACATGATGATCTATCCCGACCAGAACCACTCGATGCTGCCCGACGACACGCGCAACGTGCGGCAGAAGATGATCGACTACACCCTCGAACACCTATAATATGGAATATTCCTGTTCTTTCCGAACTCCGATCGGGCCGCTGACGGTCGTCGTCGACGAGGCGGTGCGGGCCGTGCGTTTCGGCGCTTCGGCACCGCAGGTCGATGCCGTATCGGGGCTGCCGCCGCTGTTGCGGCAGGCGGTGGAGGAGCTGCGCGAGTATTTCGCAGGCACGCGGCGCGACTTCACCGTGCCTCTGGCTCCGGCCGGCACGCCATTCCAGCAGCAGGTGTGGGCGGCGCTGCGGGAAATCCCCTATGGCGAAACCTCCACCTATGGCCGAATCGCGGCCCGCATCGGCCGGCCCGGCGCCTGCCGGGCCGTGGGCATGGCCAACAACCGCAATCCCATAGCGATCCTCATCCCCTGCCACCGTGTGGTGGGCAGCACTGGCGCCTTGACGGGTTATGCTGCGGGTCTGCCGATCAAAGAGCAACTATTGCAACTGGAGGCGCAGAATAAATAGGAAAGTCTATTTATTTCTGATATATTCGTCTATCGCTTTCGCTGCCGTGCGGCCGGCGCCCATGGCCAGAATCACCGTCGCGGCGCCCGTCACGGCGTCGCCGCCCGCGAAGACTCCGGGGCGCGAAGTCGCGCCTGCGGCATCGGCCGTGATGCAGCCGCGGCGGTCGGTCGCCAGACCTGCGGTCGTGGCGGCCAGCAGCGGATTGGGCGAGGTGCCCAGCGCCATGATCGCCACGTCGCACTCGATCTCGAACTCCGAACCCTCTTTTGCGACCGGCGAGCGGCGACCGCTGGCATCGGGTTCGCCCAGCTCCATCTCCACGCAGCGCATGCCGCGCACCCATCCGTCGTCGGTGCCCAGCACCTCCACGGGGTTGGTGAGCATGCGGAAGCGGATGCCCTCCTCTTTGGCGTGGTGCACCTCCTCGGCGCGGGCCGGGAGTTCCTTTTCGCTGCGGCGATAGACGATCGTCGCCTCGGCACCCAGACGGCGGGCCGTACGCACGGCATCCATCGCCACGTTGCCGCCGCCCACGACCACCACGCGTTTGCCCACATAGATCGGCGTGTCGTAGGTCTCGTCGTAGGCGCGCATGAGGTTGGCGCGCGTCAGGAATTCGTTGGCCGAGACCACGCCGTTGAGGTTTTCGCCCGGAATGCCCATGAAGCGGGGCAGCCCGGCGCCCGAGCCGATGAACACGGCGTCGTAGCCCTCGCGGTCGAGCAGGGCGTCGATCGTCACGGTGCGGCCCACCACGACATCGGTTTCGATCTCGACGCCGAGGCGGCGCACCTGGTCGATCTCGCGCGCCACGATCTGTTCTTTGGGCAAGCGGAATTCGGGAATGCCGTAGACCAGCACGCCGCCCACCTTGTGCAGCGCTTCGAAAATCTTCACTTCGTAGCCCATTTTGGCCAGGTCGCTCGCGCATGCCAGTCCCGCGGGGCCGCTGCCGACGACGGCCACCCGGTGTCCGTTGCGGGGCGGCAGCTCCGCGGTTGCAGGCTCCTGCGCCAACTTCCAGTCGCCGACGAACCGCTCTAGCTTGCCGATCGCCACTGGCTCGCCCTTGATGCCGAGGATGCACGCACCCTCGCACTGCGTCTCCTGCGGGCAGACGCGGCCGCAGAGCGAGGGCAGCGAGCTGTCGCGCGCGAGGACGGCGGCAGCTGCCGCCTCGTCGCCCCGATGCAGGGCGGCGATGAATTCGGGTATCCTGACCCCCACGGGGCAGGCCGCCACGCAACGGGGATTCTTGCAGTTCAGACAGCGCGACGCTTCGAGGAGCGCCTCCTCGCGGTCGTAGCCGTAGCAGACCTCCTCGAAGTTGGTCGCCCGGCGTGCGGGGTCTTGTTCGCGTACGGGGACGCGGGAAATCTTTTCAGCCATAAACGGATAACGGTTTGAAAAAGCCGGTTTCGCCGCATCGGCGGCACTGCTCCCCTCCTGGGGGGCGGAATCTGCAAACGCTGCCTAAAGCAGCGAGAGGAAACGGTCGGCCCCGGGAAATCGGCGGAATAAAAATGACAAAGGTGCGGTTTCCTACTTGTCCAATCCTATTTTACATCGGTGCCCCGCCTCGCGCTCGGCGGCGAGGGCTGCGGCGCGCTGCTCCTGGGTGCGGTACATGCCCTGGCGGCGCATCGCTTCGTCGAAATCCACTTCGTGGGCGTCGAACTCCGGGCCGTCGACGCACGTGAAGCGCGTGCGTCCGCCCACGCTCACGCGGCAGGCGCCGCACATGCCCGTGCCGTCGACCATCAGGGCGTTGAGCGACACGGTGGTTTTGAGAGCGTATTTCTTGGTGGTGAGGGCCACGAATTTCATCATCACCATGGGGCCTATGGCCACGCATTCGTCGTAGTGCCGGCCCTCGGCGATCAATTTTTCGAGCAGCTGGGTGACGAGGCCCTTGAACCCCTCCGAGCCGTCGTCCGTGGCGATATACAAGTGGTCGGCTACGGCCCGCATTTCATCGGTGTAGATGAGCATCTGCCGGTTCTTGGCGCCGATGATGACGTCGACCTCCACGCCGTGCTCGCGCAGCCACTTCACCTGCGGGTAGACCGGAGCCGTGCCCACGCCGCCGCCGATGAAGATGTAGCGGCGGCTGCGCAGCTCCTCCATAGGCATCCCCACGAACTCCGACGGATGTCCGAGCGGCCCGGCGAAGTCGGCGAGCGCCTCGCCCGCCTCCAATGCGCAGATCTTGCGGGTCGAAACGCCGATGGCCTGGGTGACTATGGTCACGCTGCCCTCCACCGCGTCGAAGTCGGCGATCGTGAGCGGGATGCGCTCGCCCCGTTCGTCGGTGCGCACGATGACGAACTGCCCGGGCAGGGCTGCGCGGGCGACGCGCGGCGCGCGGATTTTCATGAGCCAGATGCCCTCTGCGAGGCACCGCTTTTCGAGAATGGGATACATGTATTCGAGTTTGGGTTTTACGCTTCTAATCTTCGATGATCGCCGTCACGCGCACGCGGCGCATGGGGCGCGCGGGGTCGTCGGTCACTATGAGCAGGTGGTCGGTCAGGATGCCGTAGTCCTGCGCCGAGGGGTCGAGCAGCAGTTCTACCGTGCGTCGCTGTCCGGGGGCGATCGTGCAGCCGGGTTTCAGCGTCACGGCCACATGTCCGCCGTTCTCCACGGCACGGACGGTCAGGTTGCCGCGGCCCGTGTTCGCCAGAACGAACGTCCGGCGCTGAATGGGCGCCGAGTGCTTCACGGGGCCGAACTTGACGATCGAGGGTTCGGTCTGCGCCTGCGGTGCGGCGGTTTTGTCGGTGGCGGCCGGGTCGTCGACACCGATTCCGTGGGCCACGAGGACGGTTTCGCGGCTGCGGCCGTCGACATAAACCGTCAGCGCGTCGCGCAGCGTGCCGTAGCGGGGATGTTCCGCCGGAATCGCATAGGCGAAGTCTATCGTACCCCGTTCGCCGGGGCCGATCTGCCGGGGATATGTCGCCGAGAGCAGTCCGCTGGCATGCTCGGGCCGGAGTTCGAGCCGCAGGGGGCGATCGGAGGTGTTGACATAGCCGATCGCCATTTGTTTGCGTCCGCCTTGATAGATATAGGTGAAGGCGCAGAGTGTGCCGTCGAGCCGCAAGCCGCCGCCGGCATCCACGGGGTAGAGTTCCTCGATGCTCTTTTCGCGCGGGACGACCTCGCCGCGGATCGTGAGCGTGGCGATCTTCTTCCGCTCCGACGAGTAGACGGCCAACTCCTTGGCGAACGCGCCGGGCCGGTTCATAGGGTCGAACGTCACGGCGATGCGCGTCGTATCGCCCGGCAAGACGGGTTTGCGCGAGAACTCCGGCACGGTGCATCCGCACGAGGTCGCGACGTCGAGGATCACCACCGGCTGCTTCCCGCGGTTGACGCCCGTGAAGAGGTGGTTCACGCGTCCGTCGCTCTCGGCGATCGAGCCGAAATCCCGCTCCGCAGGTTCGAAAACCAACTGGGCTTGGGCCGCGGCGCATTGCAGGAGCGCGGACAGGAGGACGATATGTCGTTTCGAAAGCATCGCCATGGGTCGATTCGGATATGCAAAGGTACATTTTTTGCGAAAAATTAGCACGATAATTTTGCGGGAATCAAAATTTACCCTATATTTGCACTCCGAAACGGTCACAAGCCGCGTTCGAATGCCTGAATAGCTCAGTTGGTTAGAGCACATGACTGTTAATCATGGGGTCCTAGGTTCAAGTCCTTGTTCAGGCGCAGATGCGCGAGGGTTGCACAGGTTCTTTCAAGCGAAGTAGTTCCCCGAGGGTAAGGTCGCGAAGCCGGTTTCGGACGGCGCGGCGATTCCGGGAACGGCGGACGAAAATTTTCGGTTGAAAATTTGGAGTTCGCGAAAATTGAATTACCTTTGCAGTCCCGAGCCATTTTTACGGGAGCTTAGCTCAGCTGGTTCAGAGCGTCTGCCTTACAAGCAGAGGGTCGGGGGTTCG
>CAMWJM010000125.1 GCA_947174575.1 uncultured Alistipes sp.
CATAGCGCCGAGGTTCCGCACTTTCTGCACCCACCCGGCCAGGGTGACGGTCCGGTCAGCGTGTTCGGCCCGAAGGTCGCCGCAAGTACAAGTCCTATACATAATTTCTCAATAGTTTTACTTTTTCGAGTTGTAACTTACAAAGATATATAAAATTCACGATTCATAATCCGCTATGCACAATTTTTTCGGCCGATGCAGTCCGGCAATTCGATTTTTCGTAATTTTGGGGCGAACAACGAACGTCATTCCGAGAAATGCTCGACCGCCATTCGGAACGACACGCTTCATACGTGTATGGAAAATCAACAACAGACCGACGAAAAATTCATGCGGCTGGCTCTCGACGAAGCACGCAAGGCACTGGACGAACAGGAGGTGCCCATAGGCGCGGTGATCGTCGGCGAGGGCCGGGTCATCGGCCGGGGCCACAACCTCGTGGAGACGCTCGCCGACCCCACGGCGCACGCCGAAATGCAGGCGCTCACGGCTGCGACGGCCACGCTGGGCGGGAAATACCTGCCCCGATGCACGCTCTATGTGACCGTGGAGCCGTGCATCATGTGTGCCGGGGCGATCGGCTGGGCGCAAGTGGGACGCGTGGTGTGGGGCGCCGACGACCCGAAGAAAGGCTATCGATGCTACTCCCAGGCGGTCTTCCACCCCAAGACCACGGTCGAGCGGGGCGTGTTGCGCGAGGAGTGCGAAGCCCTGATGGGCGCGTTTTTTGCGACCTTGCGCGAATAGACCGCGCCCAATGGCAAGAGACGACACTCAAAGTCGCCGCAGACTCATCGCGCAGGCCGCATCGACGAAAACGGCCCGATCGTTTGAAAAAAGGAAATTATTTTCTACTTTTGTATTCAATACCCGCCGCGCAAGGCGGCAAAACGGAAAACTCTAAAAATCGGATAAGATGAAAAAGCTATTTGTTTCGGCGATCGCGCTGCTGGCGGCGGTATCGCTTTCGGCGCAGGACGTCACGGCAATCTACAACGAAGCGGCCGCAGCCTACGGCGCCAAGGATTTCGCCACGGCAGCCGCCAAGTTCGAGCAGGTGATCGACCTGGGCATGGACGACGACGACGCGGCCTCGATGGTCGCCACGGCCAAAACGACGCTTCCCAAATGCTACTTCATGCTGGGCGGCGGCGCCATGCGCACCAAGAACTACGAAACGGCGCTCGACAACTTCACCAAGTCGGCCGAACTGGCCGAACTCTACGGCGACATGACCCAGGTGGCCAAGTCCAACGGCTGGGTGGCCAAGATCTACCAGGTGCAGGGCGGCGACGCGTTCAACAGCAAGGACTACGCCACGGCGGCCGACATCTTCGCCAAGGGCTACAAGGCCGATCCGGACAACACGTCGATGGCGCTGAACCTGGCGATGAGCTACTGCGAGATGGGCAAATATGCCGAGGGCATGGAGA
This sequence comes from uncultured Alistipes sp., assembly GCA_947174575.1. GTDB lineage: Bacteria > Bacteroidota > Bacteroidia > Bacteroidales > Rikenellaceae > Alistipes. The sequence goes on from CAMWJM010000125.1 coordinate 1,434, forward strand.
TCTACGAGGCCATAGCCGCCAAGACCCATCCCAAATACGCCGCCGACGCAGCCAAAGCCAAGGAGATGATGGCGCTCTACACCAACAACAAGGTGGCCGAGATGCAGAAAGCGGGCGACTTCGCCGGCATCATCGAAATGGCCGACGCCCAGTTGGAGAAGAACCCCGAAAGCGCTCTGTTCCAGAACGTGCGTCTGCAGGCCTATGCCAACAAGAAAGATTATGCCAAGGTGATCGAGTTGGGCGAAGCCGCTGCGGCCGCCCAAGTCGACGAAGCCGACAAGTCGCTGATGTACTATCTGCTGGGTGCCGCCTACAACGCCCGCGACATGAAGCCGCAGGCGATCGCCGCATTCAAGCAGGTAACCGCAGGCCCCGCAGCCGAGAATGCAGCCAAGGCGCTGGCCGAACTGTCGAAATAGGCGCACCTCCTGCGCAACGTTACGAAAGTCCCGGGTCGAACCCCGGGACTTTTCGTTTTTCCGAAGCGGGCCGCGCTCCTATCCGGGCAGCCCGACGACCGAAAAACCGGGAGGAGATCAAATTCGCCGTCCGTTCTTCGATTTACGATTTTTTGGTGTATCTTTGTCGTCGGAAAAACCGACTTTAGATGAATACCCGATCATTGCTCGACCGCATCGGCTCGTGGGCCTGGTGGCGCGCTTGGCTCCTGATTTTCATAGGGTGCTCGATCATGGGCGCCGGCTTCGTGCTCTTCATCAACCCCTACAACTTCGTGCCGGGCGGAGTCTACGGCATGGGCATCGTGCTGCACAACATCTTCCCCTCGGTGCAGGTGGGAACATTCGGCTACATGTTCGACATCCCGCTGATGATTACCGCCATACTGATCTTCGGCGGACAGTTCGGCACGCGCACCGTCCTGGCGGCGCTCTACACGCCCGGCTTCATGAACATCCTCACGCGGATAGTCTATCCCGACCAGGCGGCGATCGAAGCGCTCGACCCGGCGCTGCTGCTGGGCGGGCACCTCGACCTCTCGAACGACCTGCTGCTGACCTGCATCATGGGTGCCGTGATGTGCGGCGTGGGACAAGGCATCGTGGTGCGGCAGCAAGCCACCACGGGCGGCACCGACATCGTGGGGATGCTGCTGCAGAAGTTCTGCGGCATCAAGTTCTCGACGGGCATCTTCCTGGCCGACGGATTCGTGGTGCTGTCGGGTCTGGTGGTCATCGGCTTCGGCCTGGGTACGGGCGAAGCCTCGCCCAACGGCTGGATGCTGACGCTCTACTCGCTGCTGACGATCTACATCTCGTCGCGCGTGGTGGCCTACATGCTCGACGGCGCTTCGTACGACAAGTTGCTCTTCATCATCAGCGACCACAACGACCGGCTCAAGCAGTTCATTCTGGGCGAGCTGAACCGCAGCGCCACCTACATCAAGTCGAAAGGCATGTACACCGACACGGCGCGCGAAATGATCTTCCTGGTGGTCAGCCGCAAGGAGGTGCGCCAGGTGCAGCACAAAATCAAGGAGATCGACCCGCGGGCTTTCGTGGTGGTGACCGACGCCTATGAGACGTTCGGCGAGGGATTCAAACAATTCCCCGACAAAAACGAAATCCAGGCGGAATAACATAACCGCGGTGTTTTGCACCGCCAGCTTCGGCGACAGGGCCGATCGCACCGAAAGTGCCAGCCGCCAAGACGAACGATACGGAACGTTTTCGATAAGGCCGAGAACAAAACTACACTTGTTCGCGCGTTGCCTATGCGAGAAAAGGTGCGAGAAATCGAACACGATGATTTAATTTTGAATTGTGCATTTTGAACTGTGAATTGAATACATTGCGCCCTCTTCCGGGCAGCGGTCGCAAGCTCTTCGTCGAGACCTACGGCTGCCAGATGAACGTCGGCGACTCGGAAATCGTCGTTTCGATCATGCAGCGGGAGGGCTACACCTATACCGAGCAGGTCGAGGAGGCCGACATCGTGCTCATCAACACCTGCTCGATCCGCGACAACGCCGAGCAGCGCATCTGGGGGCGCCTGGCCGAGATGAAACGGCTGCGGCGCAACAAACCGTCGCTCGTGGTGGGGATCATCGGCTGCATGGCCGAGCGGCTCAAGGAGCGGCTTCTCGAAGGGCCTGCGGGCGTCGACATCGTAGCCGGGCCGGATGCCTACCGCGATCTGCCGCACCTGGTGCTCGAAGCCGAGGCGGGCGGCAAAGGGGTCAACGTGCTGCTCTCGACCGAAGAGACTTATGCCGAAATAGCCCCTGTGCGGTTGGACAAGAACGGCGTGAGCGCTTTCGTCTCGATCATGCGCGGTTGCAATAACTTCTGCTCCTACTGCGTGGTGCCCTACACCCGCGGCCGCGAGCGGAGCCGCGATCCCGAAACGATCGTCGCCGAGGTGCGGACGCTCTTCGAGAACGGCTACCGCGAAGTCACGCTGCTGGGGCAGAACGTCAACTCCTATCGTGCCGGCGAAGTCGATTTTCCCGAGCTGGTGCGGCGCGTGGCGGCCGTGTCGCCGCTGCTGCGCGTGCGGTTCGCGACCTCGCACCCCAAGGACATGAGCGACGAGCTGCTGGAGGTCATGGCCTCGACGCCCAACGTGTGCCGCTCGATCCACCTGCCGGCCCAGTCGGGCGCCACGTCGATGTTGGAGCGCATGAACCGCAAGTATACGCGCGAATGGTATCTCGACCGCATCGCCGCCATTCGCCGCTACATGCCCGACTGCGGCATCACTACGGACCTCATCGCCGGTTTCTCGGGCGAAACCGAGGAGGAGCACGCCCAGACCCTTTCGCTCATGCGCGAGGTGGGTTACGACTTCGCGTTCATGTTCAAATACTCGGAGCGCCCGGGCACTTTCGCCTCGAAGCATCTGCCCGACGACGTGCCCGACGAGGTGAAGTCGCGCCGTCTGCAGGAGATCATCGCCCTGCAGAACGAGTTGGGGGCGGAGAGCTACCGCCGCGACATCGGCAAGCGTTTCGAAGTGCTGGTCGAAGGAGTCTCCAAGCGCGACGCCGGCCAGCTTTCGGGCCGCACGTCGCAAAACAAGGTGGTGGTCTTCGACTGCGGCGACCATCGGGTGGGCGACTACGTGCAGGTGGAGATCACCGACTGCACGTCGGCGACGTTGTTCGGAAAAGAAATAAAAACCATAAATCTATAATTTTATGCGATTCGACGAACTCGATCTGGAGGATGAAATCCTCGACGGTCTCGACGATATGAATTTCAGCGAGATGACCCCCGTGCAGGAGCACACCATACCCGTGATCCTGGAGG
>CAMWJM010000126.1 GCA_947174575.1 uncultured Alistipes sp.
TCGTGCCGTCGCGTTCGATAGCAGCTTGTTTTGCCATTGAGTCTTAGTTGTTTAAAGCCTTTTCGATGATGCTGAAGTCGGTCAGCACGTCGGGGCCGTTCTTCCGCACGGCCACTGCGAATTCGTAGTGAGCCGCAGGTTTGCGATCCCGGGTGCGCACCGTCCAGCCGTCGCGCTCGAAAACCACCGCTTTGGTTCCCATGTTGATCATGGGTTCGATACATATCACCATGCCCTCTTTCAAGAGCGGTCCTCTGCCGCGTGCGCCGTAGTTGGGAACACCGGGGTCTTCGTGCATTTTCCGACCCAACCCGTGTCCCTCCAATTCGCGCACGACGCCGTAACCGAAACGCTCGGCGTACTCTTGCACGGCTGCCGACACGTCGCCTACGCGGTTGCCGGCTTTCGCCTGGGCCGTACCTTTATGAAGAGCCTCTTTGGTGACTTCCATGAGCTGCCGTACTTCCTCGGACACCTCACCCACGGCGAACGTATACGCCGAATCGCCAACAAACCCCTTCATAAACGTACCGCAATCGACCGAAACGATGTCGCCCTCTTTAAGGACGCAATCGGCGGACGGGATACCGTGAACCACCTGTTCGTTCACCGAAACGCACAACGAAGCGGGAAACCCCTGATAGCCGAGGAACGCCGGAACCGCTCCGTGCGCCCGGATGAACTCCTCGGCGATGCGATCCAACTCCAGCGTCGTGACACCCGGACGAATGTGGCGCCCCACCTCGGCCAGCGTCTGCGACACCAGGATGTTGTTCTCGCGGAGCAACTCGATCTCCTCGTCTGTCTTCAGATGGATCATTTCTTCGCTAAGAATCTCTTAATGGCGTCCCTGGATTCGTCCGGTCTTCATCAGACCGTCGTAGTGACGCATCAACAGGTAGCTCTCTATCTGCTTGAGAGTGTCGAGCACCACACCCACCATGATCAGCAGCGACGTACCTCCGTAGAAGTAGGCGAACGACTGCTGGATGCCCAGGAACCGCATGGCCAGCGCGGGCAGAATCGCCACGATAGCCAGGAAGAACGAGCCGGGAAGCGTGATACGCGTCATGATGGTGTCGATGTAGTTCACGGTCTGCTTGCCCGGTTTCACTCCCGGGATGAAGCCGCCGTTGCGTTTCATGTCATCGGCCATCATTTGAGGGTTGATGATAATCGCCGTGTAGAAGTAGGTGAAAGCGATTACCAACACGGCCAGCGTGAAGTTGTACCAGAAACCGGTCATCGAGCTGAAAGCAGCTGCGAAAGCCGTTCCCGAAAACAGCGCCGGAATAAACATGAGCGCCTGCGCGAAGATGATGGGCATCACATTCGCAGCGTTCATTTTCAGGGGGATATACTGGCGCACGCCCCCGTACTGCTTATTACCGACGATCCGCTTGGCGTACTGCACAGGCACCTTGCGGACAGCCTGCACCAGCGCGATCGTTGCCATGAAGACCAGGAACAGAAGCACCAGTTCGAGAATCAGCATGATCGCACTGCCCGAGGCGGTCTGGAAACGCGCGTTGACCTCGGCCAACAGCGCATGGGGCAGACGAGCCACGATACCGATCATGATGATGAGCGAAATGCCGTTTCCGATACCCTTGTCGGTGATCTTCTCGCCGAGCCACATGATGAACATGGTACCGGCGATCAGGATCGTCGTCGCATAGGCAACGAAAAGGAACGTATTGCCGTAAACGAACGCGGTGGGCACCTGGTGATAGAGGTTGGCGATGTACGCCGGACCCTGGATCATCAGCACGCCGATCGTCAGAAAGCGCGTCCACTGGTTCATTTTGCGGCGGCCGCTCTCACCCTCCTTCTGCATTTTCTGGAAATACGGGATCATCATGCCCATGAGCTGGATGATGATCGAGGCGGTGATATACGGCATGACTCCGAGCGCCAAAATGGCGGCGTTGCCGAATGCACCGCCCGAAAAGACGTCCAACAGACCCAGAAGTCCGTTGCCATCCAACTGGCTGGCATACGCCGACCCTTCGCCCAAGGCGTTGGGATTGATGCCCGGAATCACGACGAAACTGCCCAAGCGGTAGACCAGCAGCAGCCCGATCGTGTACACGACACGTTTGCGCAGCTCCTCGATCTTGTAGATATTCTTGAGCGTTTCAACCAATTTCTTGTTGGTCGCCAAGAGGGCGATGACCACCAAAAAGACGATACCAACAACGAGATACTGATTCATAATCGTGGGATTCTAAATTCCTTACAGTTTTTCGACGCTGCCTCCGGCGGCCGCGATGGCCTCCTCGGCGCTCTTCGAGAACGCATGGGCCTTGACCGTCAGCGCCTTGGTCAGCTGACCGTTGCCCAGGATCTTCACCTTGTCGTTCGACGAGACGAAGCCTGCGCCCACGAGCGTCTCGACCGTGATCTCCGTAAGCGACTTCTTGCCGGCCAGCTCTTCGAGCGTCGAAAGGTTGATCGGCTTGAATTCCACGCGCTTCAGGTTGGTGAACCCGAACTTCGGCAGACGACGCTGCAAGGGCATCTGACCGCCCTCGAATCCCAGCTTGCGCGAGTAGCCCGAACGCGACTGCGCACCCTTGTTACCACGGGTCGAGTAACCGCCGTGGCCCGAACCTGCACCGCGACCGACACGTTTGTCGTGGTGCGTAGAACCCTTTGCGGGTTTCAGATTATTGAGTTCCATAATTTGATTTCGATTTGTGCGTTAACTTTCCTCCGCTTACTCTGCGGCCTGTGCGGGTTCTGCAGGTGCGGCAGCGGCTTTCTTGGCCTTGGGCGCAGCCTTGACGGCTACGGTTTCGACCTCGACCAGGTGCTTCACACGCTCCAGCATGCCCTTGATGATCGCCGAGTCCTCGTGCTCGACGCTGGCGTTAATCTTCTTGAGACCCAGCGCGTCGAGGTTCTTGCACTGACGCGACGTCGCGCCGATGCGGCTCTTGACTTGAGTGATTTTCAACTTTGCCATTTGTCCGTAAAGAATTAACCGTTAAACACCTTGTCCATCGAGATGCCGCGCAGACGGGCCACGCTGTAGGCGTCGCGCAGCTCGCACAGAGCGCCGATCGTGGCCTTGACCAGGTTGTGGGGGTTCGACGAACCCTTGCTCTTGGCCAACACGTTCTTGATACCCAGCGACTCCAGCACGGCACGCATGGCACCGCCGGCGATGATACCCGTACCGGGAGCGGCCGGGCGGATCATGACGAGCGAACCGCCGTAGCGATACTCCTGCTTGTGGGGAATCGTGCCCTTGATGACGGGGATCTTCACCAGGTTCTTCTTGGCATCCTCCACGCCCTTGGCGATAGCGGCCTGCACCTCCGAAGCCTTGCCCAGACCGTAGCCGACCACGCCGTCCTCGTTGCCTACGACCACGATGGCCGAGAAGCTGAACGTACGGCCGCCCTTGGTTACCTTCGTAACACGCTGGATGCTGACGAGACGGTCCTTCAGTTCGAGGTCGCTCGTGCGTACTTTCTTTATGTTGGTATTTGCCATGACGCTTTAGAATTTAAGACCGCCTTCGCGTGCTGCTTCGGCCAGCTGTTTAACTCGTCCGTGATAAAGATAACCGTTGCGGTCGAACGCCACGGTCGTGATGCCTTTGGCTGCGGCGCGCTCGGCGGCCAGCTTGCCCACCAAAGCGGCGACTTCGCACTTGGTCTTGCCGGCGACGGCGGAGGCGACCTCCTTGTCGAGCGACGAAGCCGTGGCGAGGGTCACGCCTGCCAGGTCATCGATAAACTGCACGTAGATCTGCTTGTTGCTACGGAATACAGTCATGCGAGGCTGTTCGGGCGTACCGCTCACAATCTTGCGGATACGCATCTTGCTCCTCTCTCTTCTTTCTATCTTGTTCAGTGACATAACTTCAGACTTTTACTATTTAGCACCTGCCGACTTGCCGGCCTTGCGACGCAGCTGTTCGCCTACGAACTTGATACCCTTGCCCTTGTACGGCTCCGGCTTGCGCAGCGAGCGCAACTTGGCGGCCACCTGACCCACGAGCTGCTTGTCGATCGACTTGAGCGTGACGATGGGGTTGCCCTTCTTCTCGGTCACGGCGGTAGCGGTAACCTCCTTGGGCAACAGGAAATGGGTGTCGTGCGAATAGCCGAGGCTCATTTCGAGCACCTGGCCCTTGACTTCGGCCTTGAAACCCACGCCGACCAGCTCCTGCTGGATCTCGTAGCCCTTCGACACGCCGATCACCATGTTGTTGATCAGAGCGCGATAGAGGCCGTGCAGCGAGCGATGACGCGGCTGGTTGGTCGGGCGCGATACGAGCACGGCGGGAATCTCCTTGTCCGTGTGTACATCCTTGTGCGTGCCGACCTCTACCTTGATGTCCGAGTCCACTTTCTGACTCAGCGTCCCGAGCGGTCCTTTCACGCTTACCGTATTGTCGGCCGCAACCTCCACGGTCACGCCGGCGGGCAAGTTTACAGGTAATTTGCCGATTCTTGACATTGTTGTGTGATTTAATGATTTCCGATTAGTAGATGTAGCACAGCACCTCGCCGCCCACGTTCTCCTGACGGGCCTTGGCGTCGGTCATGATGCCTTTCGAGGTCGAGAGGATCGCGATACCCAGACCGTTCAGCACACGGGGCATGTCGGCGACCGAAGCATACCGGCGCAGACCCGGGCGGCTGATGCGCTTGAGGTCCTTGATAGCGTTCGTCTTGGT
>CAMWJM010000127.1 GCA_947174575.1 uncultured Alistipes sp.
TTTCGGCGTAGAACAGCGTCGACGTGGGATCGATGCGGATCGTCGTGTCGGAGAGGAAGCGCGTATGCCGGCAGGGAATCGTCGGCTCGGGCAGAAACTCCAGATAGGCATCTTCCTCCAGCTCGAAACGTTGACGCAGCCCCGAGTAGTTGTAGCGCATTTCGGCCAGCTTGGTCGCCGCGCCTGTCGAGAGGTGGGCATAGGCGCCTTTGCGAACGACGAAATGCTGCTCGTAGCGGTCGCCGTCGCCATTGGGGCCGCCCGATGAGAGGATGTAGACGCACGGCATTTCGGGCATGCCCTCGTCGAAATAGAGTTCTTGCTGCACGATGAGCGGCGCCCGACGCTCCAGGTCGCGCATGATCGAACGCCCCTCCGCGTCCAGTTCGAACCCCAGACGCAGATAGCCCGTCTTGCCCGGCGTACCCACGGGCATCGCTTGCGGCTCGGCCAGATAGGGAGCCATCTCTTTGGCGGCTGAAAAGTCCATCGGGTCAGACTGTTGCGATTTCCTGTGCGGTGCGGCGGTGTTCGTCGAGGTCGAAGAGGGCCATTTTGCGGATCAGCTGCACCAGCTCCTCGATGCCCTGACCGGTCATGCAGTTGGTGAATACGAACGGCTTGCCCGGGCGCATGCGCTCCGAGTCGACGCGCATCACCTCCAGATCGGCATGCACATAGGGCGCCAGATCGGTTTTGTTGATGACCAGAATGTCCGACTGCGAGATCCCCGGGCCGTCCTTGCGGGGGATCTTGTCGCCCGCCGCCACGTCGATCACATAGATGAAGAAGTCCACCAGCGCCGGGCTGAACGTCAGGGTGAGGTTGTCGCCGCCCGATTCGATGAGCACCACGTCGCCGTCGGGGAAGCGGGCTTCCATCTCTTCGACCGCCGCGATGTTCATCGAGGGGTCTTCGCGCACGGCCGTGTGGGGGCAGGCGCCCGTCTCCACGCCGATGATGCGCTCCTCGACCAGGATGCCCTTGAGCATTTTGCGCACGTGTTTGGCGTCTTCCGTGGTCACGATGTCGTTGGTGATGACCAGCACTTTGTAGCCCATTTCCAACAGGCGCGGCGTGAGGGCTTCGATCAACGCCGTTTTACCGGAGCCTACGGGGCCGCCGATGCCGATTCTGCAAGTATTGTTCATGTCGTGTTCGGTTGTTTCAGTTCATGAATAGTCGTTTGGTGCCTTTTTCGTGGAGCGAGGCCAGAATGTCGATCTGGGGCGCGAAGGCGTTCATGTCGTCGTAGTCCATCGCCGCGGCTTCGGCGTAGAGCGCGTCGATTTCGGCCGAGAGACGGAAGAAGATGCGTTGCGTGTCGTAGTGCGACACGCGCACGCAGCGCAGCGCGGCGTTGAGCACCGTATTTATGGCGCCGTACTGATGCGAGCAGAACAGCTCCCGTTCGTCGATGCCGCTCGCCGCGAACACGATCCCTTGGGCCGCCGGATAGGTGCCCGGCGTGCGTCCCCGGTCTATGGCGTCGAGCCAGCGGGTCACCGTGGCGTCGTCGGCGATGCGGGCGTAGAGTTCGGCCAGCTTCTTGCCCATGCGGCAGGTCATCTGCCGCGCCTCGGCGTTCATTTTGCAAAGTATCGCTTGCCGGTCGGCGCCCAGCAGTCCGTCGAAATCTTCGCGGCGATAGCTGCGGGCCGCATGCAGGGCCGCCACGCCGTCGGTGAAAGCCGCTTGGCGGGCGATTTCGCGGGCATAGGCTTCGAGCGTCGTGGCGTCGTGCACCAATCCCGTGTCGGCCGCCGTCTCCAACCCGTTCGAGAACGAGAACGTGCCCACCGGAAAGGCCGAGTCGGTGAGCGCCAGCAGCTGCATGAGCGTCGTCGTGCGGTCAAATATGGGCATGGCGATGGTGGTGATAGTGGGTGTGTTCCGCGGCGTCTTCGTGGCTCGCTCCGCCGAACAGACGGCGTATTTCGTGCGGCGCCAGATAGGGGATCACCTCCGAACCGGGTTGGAACGCATAGCTCACGTGTTCGATCCGGTGGGTGCGCATCACGCTGTCCATCACCTTCTTGTCGACCGTCAGCGGTACATAGACCTTCGTTCCCTTGACCACGGCCGGCCAATGCTGGTTGCCTATGGCGTGGCCCAGTTCCAGGGCGATGTGTATGATCTCTTCGGGCTGCTCGCGGGCCAGTTCGCCCAGATCGGCGACCAGCACGTCGCTCAAGCGGATGCCGATCGCCACGATGCGGCGGCTGTCGGCGTCGTATTCGAGTATGTCGCCGTCGAGCAGCTGCGTGCGGCGTTCGAGCGCCACGGCATATTCGTTTTCGCGGTCGCTGCAGGCTACGAAACGGCTCTTTTGGGCCGTCCATTGATCCAGATCGAGGGTTTCAATTTCGGCTCCTGCCGCGCGTTCGGCCCATTCGGGGTCGCGGAGGTTGCCGAGAATGGCAGTGTAGATTTTCATGGGCAAGAGTGTCGTTTTACGAGGTGGAGAAAAAGTCCGGTTCCGGAAATCCCGCATCGCGAGGGTTCCCGAAACCGGACGGGTGTCAGCTGAACCAGTAGAGTTGGCTCAAGGGGAATTGGCGGGCCGGCTGCACATAGGCGCGTACGCCGTCGACCAGCACGTCGAATGTTTCGGGATTGACGTCGATCTGCGGCATGCCGCCGTTGCGCACCATGTCGTATTTGGTCAGCTGGCGCGTGCGGCGCACCGGCAGCACCATGCGTTCGAGCGACAGGCGCTCTTTGATGCCGTTTTCATAGGCGGCGTTCGAAACGAACGACACGCACGTCTGCGGCAGCGCACGGCCATAGGCTCCGAACATCGGACGGTAGTAGCACGGCTGGGGCGTGGGCAGCGAAGCGTTCGGGTCGCCCATGTTCGACCAGTTGATCACGCCGCCCTTGATCACCATCTTGGGCTTGGCGCCGAAGAATTTAGGCTCCCACAGTACCAGGTCGGCGATCTTGCCTTTCTCCACCGACCCCAGATAGTCCGAAACGCCGAACGTGATGGCCGGGTTGATCGTGACCTTGGCCAGATAACGCAGCACGCGGAAGTTGTCGTTGCCCTCGGCGTCTTCGGCCAGCTTGCCGCAGGCGTTCTTCATGAACGAAGCGGTCTGGAACGTGCGCAGGAACGATTCGCCGATGCGGCCCATGGCCTGCGAGTCCGACGACACCATCGACAGCACGCCCAGATCGTGCAGCACGTTTTCGGCCGCCTGCGTCTCGGGGCGCACGCGGCTCTCGGCGAACGCCACGTCCGACGGAATCTTCGGATTGAGGTTGTGGCACACCATGATCATGTCGAACAGCTCCGCCTGCGAGTTGATGCCGAACGGCAGCGTGGGGTTGGTCGACGAGGGGAGCACATAGGGCATCGAAGCCACCTTCAGCAGGTCGGGGGCATGGCCGCCGCCGGCTCCCTCGGTGTGGTAGGTGTGGATCGTGCGGCCGTCCATCGCGGCGATCGTATCCTCGACATAGCCGCCTTCGTTGAGCGTGTCGGTGTGTATGGCCACCTGCACGTCGTAGCGGTCGGCCGCGTCGAGCGCCGCGCGGATCGCTGCGGGCGTCGAACCCCAGTCTTCGTGGACTTTCAGACCGCAGACGCCCGATTCGATTTGCTCTTCGAGCGACTGGGCCACCGAGCAGTTGCCCTTGCCGAGCATGCCGACGTTCACCGGAATGCCTTCGAGCGATTCGAGCATGCGCTCCGTGTTCCACTTGCCCGAGGTGATGGTCGTGCCGTTCGTGCCGTCGGTGGGGCCGATGCCGCCGCCGAAGAGCGTCGTGATGCCGTTGCTCAACGAGGCATAGGCCTGCTGCGGCGATATGAGGTGCACGTGTCCGTCGATGCCGGCGGCCGTCAGGATGAGGTGCTCGCCCGATATGGCGTCGGTCGCGGCGCTGGTCACTAAATCGGGATGCACGCCGTGCATGGTGTTGGGGTTGCCCGATTTGCCGATCCCGGCGATCAGGCCGTCCTTGATGCCGACGTCGGCTTTCACGACGCCCAGGACGGGATCGACGATCGTCACGTTGGTGATGACGATGTCGAGTGCGCCCTCCTTCGAAGTCATCGTGTTGGCCAGACCCATGCCGTCGCGCAGGGTTTTGCCGCCGCCGTAGACGACTTCGTCGCCATATTCGCGGAGGTCTTTTTCGATCTCCACATAGAGATCGGTGTCGCCCAGGCGGATTTTGTCGCCTACGGTCGGCCCGAAGAGGTTGTTGTATTCTTGACGTGAAATGGTTGCCATAATATTCCGTTAGTTTTTAGCGTTGTCGTTCTTCTGACTTGCCGGGGTCTGCGGCTTCTGTCCTTTCTGCTCTTTTTGCTCTTGTTGTCGGGCATAGGCCGCTTCGGCCTCTTTTTCGCCTATTTCCTTGAATCCGGCTTTGCGCACTTTGCGCAGGGCCTTCATGCGGGCCGGGAAGTAGGTCGGGGCGTCTTCGTCGCCCGTGTAACCCATCACCAGACCGTTGAAGCCGATCACGCGGCGTTTGCCGGCGTAGGTCACCACCTCCACCTCTTTCTGATCGCCCGGCTCGAAGCGGATGGCCGTCGTGGCGGGGATGTTGAGGTGGCAGCCGAACGCAGCGTCGCGGTCGAACTCCAGATAGCGGTTCACCTCGAAGAAGTGGAAGTGCGACCCCACCTGAATGGGGCGGTCGCCCGTATTGCGGACGACCAATTTCACGG
>CAMWJM010000128.1 GCA_947174575.1 uncultured Alistipes sp.
CTTTCTCATCCCCGACGAGGAGAAGGTACCCACCGACGTCGGCTCCATCGTCACGGCCTGCCGCGAAATGTCGCTCACCAAGACCGGTGCTCTGATCGTCATCGGCCGGCATAGCGACCTCACGTTGATCGCCGAGGGCGGCATCACCGTCGACGCCAAGGTGTCGACCGCTTTGTTGCAGAATATCTTTTTCAAGAACGCGCCTTTGCACGACGGCGCCGTGATCATCAAGAACGATCGCGTCGTCGCGGCCAAATGTATCCTGCCCGTCACCGAGAGCGAAGTTCCCAAGTCCTACGGCACCCGGCATCGCGCCGCTATCGGCATGAGCGAAATCTCCGATGCGCTGATCGTCGTGGTCTCCGAGGAGACGGGCGGCATCGCCATCGCCCAGGGCGGGCAGCTTTCGCGGGATGTCGACCCCGTGCGCTTGCAGCAAATTCTGCAGCACCACCTCATGCCCCCTCCGCGCAAGCGTTCGAAAAGGGGAACGGTCGTTCCGCAGGATGTATTTCCGGGGTAGGGACGGCTTTATTTTCGGCTGGTTGGCATTTTTGGCGTCGGTCGTGATATAATCCGATTGTTTTTGTAAATTTGCACGATTCTATGCCGAAATTTCTTTCCATATGCTCGTTCGCGGTGCTCCTTTGCTGTGTCGGCTGCGCCGACCAGGAGGATGTGCATGGCAAGCAGGTCACGGGCATCGTCAATTTCCTGGAGCGGTCGCATAGACCGCAACTCATTGCCGAGGAGGAGTACGAGGAGGGGAGTCGCTCGCCGTTCTATACGACGCTGGGCGACGCCGTGTTCCGCTATATCGACGCGGACGACTACTTCAACCCCGATCGCGGGAACCGGCCCGAGGTGACCGACCGTTCGTGGGTCACGTTCACGTTTACGGCCTATGTATTCAACAATTCGGCTATCATGGGTATCCCCGACGGGGGCGTTACGGAGGCCAATAAAAACAGTATCACCCTGCCGTTTTATTCCAACGATCCCGCGTTCATCAACTATCTGGAGATGATGAAACTCACACCCGGGGCGTGGAATTTCGAGCCGCTCACGGTCGACATGCGCAATCCCGGCATACTAAAAGGGCTGCGGCTCGCGTTACTGGGATGTCGTCAGGGCGATCGGGTCGAGGCCTACATGACCTATAATATGGCTTACGGGGACAAAACCTACATGTATTTCATCCCCAAGGAGTCGCCCATAGCGATTTTCTTCAGCGTAGATAAGGTAGAATAAAAGTCAGATATGATGCGTAACTTCCGTTTGTGTTTCGTCGTTTTCGTCGTCGCCGTGTTGGCGGGCGCCTGCGCCAAGGAGCAATCCGAGTCCTACGACCAGTACGAAGACCGGTCGCTCGAAGCGTGGATCGCCCAGCACCGTCCGGAGCTTCTGGGCAACAGACAGGAGTTCGGCGCGGCGAGCTATTATATCGACGTGCTCGATGCCGGCCGGCCGGATGCGGCGCCCGTCAACGACACGGTGTGCTGGGTGAAGTTCGATTTTTCGGGCCGCGATCTGGGGGGCAACATCATCCTCACGCGCCGGGCCGCCGAAGCCCGCTTGGCCGGCACGTTCACCAGATACACCCATTACGTGCCCTATTTCCGCTATTGCGGTACGGAGAACGGCAACTTGCCCGAAGCCACCTATCTGGCTATGCGCAACGAGCAGACGCTCGGCGAAGAGTATTTCGAGCGCTATAAGAACGATCCCGTGCGGCGTCTCGTCTCGCGCGAGGTGCTGTTGCGCAAGGGGGCGAAAGTCGTGCTGTATTGTCCCTCGCGCGTGGTCGGCGACTTGTCGGGCACGGGCGGTTACGAGGGCCAGTATGCGTTGTCGTCGGGGAAACCCGTGCGCATCGAGATGACCGTGTGCGATACGATCAAAAACCCGGTGGCCGCCGAGGGCAGCGCGGTCGATGCTTTTTGCCGCGATGCGCAGAACGGCGGATTGCGGATCTACGATGCCCCGGAGAAAGACGAGACGAGTTCCGCAGCGGTTCTCTTCGGTGTCCTGCCGGCCGATCCCGCCGATGCCGATCATCCCTACAACATCGCGGAGCGGTGGGTCAATGTCTGCGACTCCGTGCCGCAGCTCTACGCCGATTTCCGGTATGCACCCGGGCGGAAGCTGCACTTCGCCGAACCCTACGTCGCGGGCGTCGAGCCGTATCGCGATGCCGCGTCGATCGAGGCCCTCGACCGGGCTATCGACGAGGCGCTGCTGGCCCGGTTCCACGGGGGCGATGCTGCGTCCGTGCCCGATGTCCGGACGCTCGAAGCCGATTCGGTGGGTTTGAGCGGCAAAGCCAAAATCTGGTATATCGGACGCTTCCTCGACGGGTTCGTTTTCGACACCAACATCGACGAGGTGAAGAAGATCGTCTACGGCGAGGTCAAAAAGCAGGGCAGCGCCGCCGAGTACACTCCCGAGGACGGCGGTATGGTTCAGGCCTGGTATTACACCGTGCCACGCCTCAAGTTCGGGCAGTGGGCGACGATCGTCACCGTCTCGACCCACGGCTATGGCGCGCAGGGCAAGCAAGGCAGCACCACGACCTCCACTTCCTCGTCGTCGAACGGCTATACGCAGAGCTACTACGACTACCTCAATTATCTGAATTACATCAACAGCTACTACGGCAGCAGCTACGGCAGCTATTATCCCGGCTACTACGGCGGGTATATGAACGGTTATTACGACCCTTATTACAGCGGTTACATGCCCTCCTACGACACTTCCGACACGGAGACCGTCACCACCGTATCGACCAGCACCGAGATTCTGCCTTTCACGCCGCTGCTGTTTCAGATCTACATCGAGCCTGCGGAGTAGAGGAAACTCCGAAGAAAGGGAATAGGCGAGGCTCCGAGAAAGGTGCCGAGAAAGGAAGTAGGTGTGGCACCGAAGAACGTGTCCGATGAAGTTCCCGAGCCGGAAAACGGCTCGGGAATTTTTATTCCCTATGGTCGCTCGTTCCTTATATTTGCAGCTTTTGAGCCGTGCGGGGCGCTGCCGAAAGGTTATTCTCATGGTAAGCGACCAAGACTTGGGCGGATAAGCCTGTTTCCTGTGCCGCAGTTTTATCGTTTGCTCGTTTCCTCTACTTTTTCGGGGATAAATTTGGCGGTTCCATAAATTTGTCGTAATTTAGTTGGTGCATAAGTATCATCTTTAAATTTCAACCGATATGATCATCACATTTAACGAATTGCGCCGTATCAAGGATAAATTGCCCAGCGGCAGTTCGCAGCGCATCGCAGATGAATTGGGAATCGACGTGGAGACCGTCCGCAACTATTTCGGCGGCAAGCACGAATCCAAAGAGTGCGTGGGCGTGCACTTCGAACCCGGCCCCGACGGCGGCGTGGTGACGCTCGACGATACGACGATTCTCGACGTGGCGATGCGTATCCTCGGCGAGGAGAAATAGGGCGCCCCATAGTCTCGTTGTCTACCGCGCAGTCCGGAATTTTTCGGGCTGCGCTTTTTTTTGCGCTTTGCGGATGAATCCGAACTCGACGTCGGAGCCGTTGAGCGGCGAAGTGTATGGGTGCCCGACAACTCCGATAGCTCCGGCGGTCGGGAGGCCGAGTGTCGCCGTTTCTGCCAAAATAACATTTTGGCGTCTCCGATCTGCCATTCGGCTGCCAATTTGGCAGAGTCGGGCCTTTGGTACAACCTTTGATCGAATCCGTAGCGAAACTGCCGGGCGGCGTGTGCGCCGGCAGGAATAGAGATAACAAATTCAAAATTCATATTCTTATGGCAAAGATCATTGGTATCGACTTGGGCACCACGAACTCGTGCGTGTCTGTCATGGAGGGTAACGAACCCGTCGTCATCCCCAATTCCGAGGGACATCGCACCACGCCGTCGGTGGTGGCTTTCACCGAGGGCGGCGAGCGCAAGGTGGGCGATCCCGCCAAGCGTCAGGCGATCACCAACCCCAAACGTACGGTCTTCTCGATCAAGCGTTTCATGGGCGAGCGCTACGATCAGGTCACGGCCGACATCGAGCGCGCTCCCTATAGCATCGTCAAGGGCGACAACAACACGCCGCGCGTCGATATCGACGGTCGCCAATACACGCCGCAGGAGATTTCGGCCATCATCCTCCAGAAGATGAAGAAGACGGCCGAGGACTACCTGGGTCAGGAGGTCAACGAGGCGGTCATCACCGTGCCGGCCTACTTCTCCGACTCGCAGCGTCAAGCTACCAAGGAGGCGGGCGAGATCGCCGGTCTGAAAGTGCGTCGCATCATCAACGAACCTACGGCCGCCGCTTTGGCCTACGGTCTGGACAAGAAAGACAGCGACATGAAGATCGCCGTCTACGACCTCGGCGGCGGTACGTTCGATATTTCGATCCTCGAACTGGGCGACGGCGTCTTCGAGGTGAAGTCCACCAACGGCGATACGCATCTGGGCGGCGACGACTTCGACCATGTGCTGATCGACTACATGGCCGAAGCGTTCAAGGCCGAGCACCAGATCGACCTGCGCCAAGACCCCATGGCGCTGCAGCGTTTGAAAGAGGCTGCCGAGAAGGCCAAGATCGAACTTTCGTCGTCCACCACGACCGAAATCAACCTGCCCTACATCATGCCTGTCAACGGCATTCCGCAGCACTTGGTGATGTCG
>CAMWJM010000129.1 GCA_947174575.1 uncultured Alistipes sp.
GCGTGCATGAGATGGGTGGCCGAGTGGTTGTTGGCGGCCGACTGGCGTTTTTCGGCATCGACGCGGGCCGTGAACGTCGCCGCAGGATTCTCGGGCAGCCGGTCGACGATGTGGACGATCAACCCGTTTTCCTTCTCCGTGGCGACGACGTCGACGCGCTCGTTGGCGCTCTCGATCACGCCCGTGTCGCCGATCTGACCGCCCGAATTGCCGTAGAACGGCGTGCGGTCGAAGACCAGCTGGTAGGAGACCTTGCCCTTGGTCGTCACGCGGCGATAGCGCGCGATGCGCACCTCGTCGACGAGGGTGTCGTAGCCCGTGAAGAGGCTTTCGCGCAAGGGGAACAGCTCCACCCAGTCGTCGGTATCGACGGCGGCGGCGTTGCGCGAACGCTCTTTCTGGGCCTGCAGCTCCTTTTCGAATGCCTCCAGATCGACCTCCACGCCCTGCTCGCGGGCTATAAGCTCCGTGAGGTCGATCGGGAACCCGAACGTATCGTACAACTCGAACGCCTCGGCGCCCGAGATCGCTTTTTTGCCCTCGCTCTTGGTGCGGGCGATCACGCCGTCCAAAAGGTTGATGCCCGTGGCCAGCGTGCGCAGGAACGAAGCCTCCTCCTCCTCGATGACCTTCTCGATCAGTCCCTGCTGGGCCTTCAGCTCGGGGAACTGGCCGCCCATCTGCTCGACCAGCCCGGCGACCAGACGGCACAGCGTGGGTTCGGTGAAGCCGAGGTAGGTGTAGCCGTAGCGCACGGCACGGCGCAGGATACGGCGGATCACATAACCCGCCTTGACGTTGGAGGGCAGCTGCCCGTCGGCGATAGAAAAGGCGATGGCCCGCAAGTGGTCGGCGATGACGCGCATGGCCACGTCGCACTTCGCGTCGGCGCCATACGGCTTGCCCGACAACGCCGCGATACGGCCTATGGTGGGCTGGAAGACATCGGTGTCGTAGTTCGACTTCTTGCCCTGCAGGATCATGCAGAGACGCTCGAAGCCCATGCCCGTATCGACGTTGCGCGCCGGCAGCTCTTCGAGCGAGCCGTTGGCCTTGCGGTTGAACTGCATGAAGACCAGGTTCCAGATTTCGATCACCTGCGGGTGGCTCCGGTTGACCATTTCGCGGCCCGGCGCGACGGCGATTTCGGCCTCGTCGCGCAAGTCGAAATGAATCTCCGAGCAGGGGCCGCAGGGGCCGGTTTCGCCCATCTCCCAAAAGTTGTCGTGCTTATTGCCGCGGATGATATGATCCTCGGGCAGGAAGCGCTTCCAGTAGTCGTAGGCCTCCTGGTCGAACGGCACCCCGTCCTCCTCCGAACCCTCGAAGACGGTGGCGTACATCCGCTCGGCGGGCAGCTTGTAGACATCGTGCAGCAGCTCCCAGGCCCACTCTATGGCCTCTTTCTTGAAGTAGTCGCCGTACGACCAGTTGCCCAGCATCTCGAACATGGTGTGGTGATAGGTGTCGTGGCCCACCTCCTCCAGGTCGTTGTGCTTGCCCGAGACGCGCAGGCACTTCTGCGTATCGGCGGCACGCGGATATTTGCGCGGAGCGTTGCCCAGGAAAATATCCTTGAACTGGTTCATGCCCGCATTGGTGAACATCAGCGTCGGGTCGCCCTTGACGACCATCGGCGCCGACGGCACGATGGCATGGCCCTTACGCTCGAAAAAATCCAGAAAAGCCTGGCGAATTTTTGCAGATTCCATATCCTGTGTTTTGATTTTCCGACATGCGGAGGCGGGTTCCGACTCCCCCTCGCGGAATACCGAACCGGCGACGATAAATCGACGATTCGCATATTCGGGTTGCAAAATTACACAATTAAACTTAAATTTGCATCGTAGACCGAACAGTTTTTACAAAGGATGACGCAAAATAAAGAGACTTCCCAGCCGCGGACGCTCGACTCCCAGCCCCCCGCACCAACGTACGAGGCGAAGCGGACGCCGTTTCGCCTGAGAATCTACCACCTGCTGCGCAAGGTGCTGATCGGCTTCATCCTCATATCGATCGTCAACGTGCTGTTCGCCCAATATTTCCAGACGCCCAAGATGTACCGCATCGACCGGCGCAACCGCGAGCTGCTCATCAAGTACCGCATCCTCCAAGACCGCATCCGCACGGCCCAGCAGCAGGTCGACGAAATCCGTCATCGCGACAACCACGTCTACCGCACGCTCTTCTCGACCGACACGCTCGCGATCAAGGGGATATGGAACTCCTACCCCGACGAAAAATACGCATCGCTGGCTCAAGACGAGTTCGCGCCTCTGATGATGAGCACATGGCGCCAGCTCGACGCTCTGGCCCGCACGCTCTATCTCGAATCGGTGTCGTTCGACGAGCTGCAGATCCTTTCGCGCGACAAGACACGGATGGCTGCGGCGATCCCGGCGATCTGGCCCATCGACCGCAAGGCGCTGCACAACAACCACATAGGCGCATTCAACCCGCGCCGCATGCACCCGATCTACCACCGCATCATCGCCCACCAGGGCATCGACCTGGGGTGCGACAGCGGTACGCCGGTCTACGCCACGGGCGACGCCGTGGTGCAGCGCACCGACCGCGGCGAACCCACGCGCGGCTACGGACAACAAATCCTGCTCAACCACAAGTTCGGCTACCAGACCCGCTATGCCCACTTGAGCAAAATACTGGTCAAGCCCGGCGACCGGGTGATGCGCGGCCAGATCATCGGCGAAACGGGCAACACGGGCGGTTCGACGGCCCCCCACCTCCACTACGAAGTGATCCGTATGGGTACGCCCGTCAACCCGATCAACTATTTCAACCGCAACATGACGCCCGAAGAATACGACAGGTTCATGGAGCAGATGCGCGAAACCCACTTCGAAATGCTGTAAGAGATGACCGGCAAGAAAAACATAAGAAAACTCCGCAGGCGGAACGGCCGCAAGCAGAACCTCGTCCGCGGGGCGGTGCATCTCTTCGTATGGACGGGAGTGGCCGTGCTCTACTACACGGGATTCTCGATCTTTTTCGACACCCCGACCGAATACATGCTGAAGCACTCGACCGACGGCCTGCGCCGCGAATACACGGTGCTCACGCAACGCTACGACTCGCTGGCCATGGTGCTCGACAACCTCTCGGCCCGCGACCGCAACGTGTTCCGCATCCTCTTCGAATCGGATCCCTACGACTCCGGGGCGGTGTTCGACCCCACCCGGAAAACGACCTACGAATCGCTCATCGGCCGCTCGCCGCACCAACTCAAATCCGAGTTGAACAACCGCCTCGACCGCCTCGACGTGCGACTCTCGGAACTCAACGACACCTATCTGGCGATTCAGCATCAGGTCGATTCGATCGGTCGCCGGTGCAACGGCATTCCGGCCATACAACCCGTCATCAACAAGAAGTTGACCCTGCTGACCGCTTCGTACGGCATGCGCATCCATCCCTTCTACAAGACGCTGCAGGCGCACCAGGGCGTCGACTACACCGTACCCGAGGGGTCGCGCGTCTTCGCCACGGCCGACGGCGTGGTGCGCGACGTGGCGATGCGCAACTCGACTTCGGGCCAGACCGTGGTGATCGACCACGGCAACGGCTACGAGACTTCGTACAGCCACCTCTCGAAAGCCCACGTCCGCAAGGGCCAGCGCGTCCACCGCGGCGACATCATCGCCTTGTCGGGCGATACGGGTCTCTCGCTGGCGCCGCACCTCCACTACGAAGTGCGCTACCACGGCATGCGGGTCGACCCGATCCACTATTTCTTCATGGAACTCACCCCGTCCGAATACCAGCGGATCATTCGGATCGCGCAGTCGGGCATGCAGTCGCTCGACTGACGACGGCTTCGAATTCGGACGCGGACGAATATTCAGTTCGACCGCTTCGACAACGGCTAAAAAATTCGCGGATCATGGGCGACACCCGCATCAAACTCGTTCTGCTGGATTTCGACGGCACACTGGTCGACACCCGCCGGGCCAATGCCCGGGCCTACGTCGCCGCGCTGCGCGAAGCCGGCTATCCCCTCGACGAAGAGGAATACCTCGCCCGCTACTTCGGGATGCGGTGCGACGAATTCCTGACCGCCTACGGCATCGACGACCCGGACGAACGCGAGCGGCTGCGGCTGCGCAAGATCGCGCTCTACCCCTCCTTTTTCGACTCCGTACGCCTCAACCGGCCGCTGTGGGATTTCTGCCGGCAGTTCCGCGCACAAGGCGGGCGCGTGTGGATCGTCTCCACCGGCAGCCGCGAGAACATCGACAACGTGATGCGGTATTTGAACCTCGGAGCGCCGGCAACACCGGAAAATCTCGCCGCATCGCCCGAAAGCCCGGTATCAGCTGGTGGCCGGCGCACAAACAAGTGTATGGACTTCTGCGTCGACGGCATATTGGCCGGCCCCGACATCGCCCGCAGCAAACCGGCGCCCGACTGCTTTCTGGAGGCGATGCGCCGCGAAGGAGTCGGGCCGCACGAAACGCTCATCTTCGAAGATTCGGTCGTGGGGTTAGAGGCGGCACGACGCAGCGGCGCCCCCTATTTCAAAGTAACGAAGGAGTAACAGCCCCAAAGCAAAACCCCACACGCCGCAAAGCATCGCGACACACCGACTTCTACTCACCTACTAAAC